>NZ_BAABHS010000055.1:0-37809 GCF_039542225.1 Yinghuangia aomiensis
CATTCCGAACCCGGAAGCTAAGCTCTTCAGCGCCGATGGTACTGCACTCGAAGGGGTGTGGGAGAGTAGGACGCCGCCGGAATTTACTTAGAAAGCCCCGCCCGGGTGACCGGGCGGGGCTTTCTGCTTTTCTACGGCTTTACCGCGGCGCGGTAGGGTCTACCGCATGCCTGAGAACAACGAGCACCACGACCCCGCAGCCAGCACCCAGATGTTCCAAGCCTTCGTGGCCCAGCAGGAGGGTGCCGCGGCTTCCTCCCGTGCGGATTCTCCCGCGCCGGCGCCGCACCACCGCAGCGGCGGGATGTCCCCGGCGCTGATCGGCGGCATCGTCGTCGCCGTAATCGCCATCGTCGTCATCGCGGTCGTCGCCCTGTCGTGACGAACCGGGCCTTCGCAACGTGGTGAGGGCGAGGACGGAAGACCGTCCTCGCCCTCACCCGTATCCGTCGGTGTCGGCCTCCCGGGTCGACACCGTGCGTTCTGTTTCCTTCTACGGCTCCGGCCACAGCGCGACGACCGCGCCGTCGCCGGCCCGGGAGCCCTCGGCGACGTGTCCGAGGAACTCCAGCATCTCCGGCGGGCGCCGCCATTCCTCGGCCAAGCGTGCGGCCAGGCCGCCCGATTCGGCGCCGAGGGCTTCGGCGTAGCCGCCGGTCATGACGACCAGGGCGTCGCTGGGCTTCCACGTCGTGCGGCAGACCCGGACGTGTTCGGTGCCCTGTTCCGGGAAGGCCGGCGGGGCGGCGTCCGCGGGGGTTTCGCGGATGCCCAGCGGAGCACGCCAACCCCCCTCGGCGAGACGCAGGATGGTGCTGTCGCCGAGGACGGCCATGTCGACCCGGTCGTCTTCCAGCGGCTTGGCCGCGGTGACCAGGACGGCGAGGCGGGTAGCCGGTGCCGGTTGTCCCAGTGTGCGGGCCCGGGCGCCGATCTCGGAGAGCCGGGTGCGCAGGTCGGTCTGGACCGAGGCGAGCGTCGCCGTCCAGTCCCAGTCCTCGTGCCGTCCGTCGGCGACCATGCGCGCCACCGCGCGGTAGGTGCTGCGGATGGCGACCTGGGCGGCCAACTCCGGTGCGTAGCCCCCGTCGACGCCGTCGCAGAGGACGGCGATCGTCCACTGCCCGCTCGGATCGGGGCCGACGGCGAAGGAGTTCTGCCGCGGTGTGCCCTGGCGGGAGTGCAGGTCGCCGCGGACCGCGGCGGCGCGGGCGGTGATGCGTCCCACCGTGCCGCCTTCGGCGACCATGCCGCCCCCGTCGGCGAGTACCGGTGTCGGCAACAGGCGGAGCATGCGGCGGGGTTCCGGACCTTCGCGGCGCGAGTCCCGCTGTCGGCCGTCGGATTGCGGGGCAGACGGCGCCGAAACGGATGAATCGCCGTCGGTCGGCGCCGGTGCCGAAGCCGCGGGTGCCGTGGTGGCCTTCGCGGTCGGTACCGCCGCGGCCCGGGCGGCGGCCGGGGGGATGACGGTGGTCGTCGTGGGCGGCGGTACCCGGAGGACGCTCGTGCGGTCCGCGGCCTCTTCGTCGGCAGTATCGGCGGTAGCGGCGGTGTCGCCGTCGTCCGCGTCGAAGGCCGGGAGCCCGCTGTTCCGTCCGGAGCGGGGCTTCGAGCCGCCCGAGCCGCCGGATCCTCCGGATGCTGCGGGGGAGTTGGCCGGATCGTCGCGCGGGTCGAGCGGATCCACCGGATCGACCGGGTCCAGCCAGTCGGCGAGCGTGTCGCCGTGCGTGGCGGAGGCCGCCTGTGCGGCGGTGGTGGACGATGCCGCTTCGGAGTCCGCCGAACTGCCCTTGGGTTTGCGGCGTTGCGGGAGCGGCACGCTGGTGTGCGGTTCGGGCGGCAGACTGTCCCGGCTGCGGTCGTCGTCGGCGCGTTCGCCGCGGGCCGGTGCGGGGCGCGGGACGAGGTCCGGCGGGGCCAGCGTGTCGGAGGGCATGGCATCGGACATCGGTGTGCCGGGCGGCGGCCCGGAGCCCAGCATGATGTCTTCCCACGGCGAGGTGGCGCGGGTGCGGCGGCGGACCGGTGCGCTGTCCGGATCCGGCAGATCGGTGCCGGGGGCCGGTTCGGCGGTCCGGCGCGGTTCGCGGGCGGCGGGCAGCGGGGGCGGGGCGTCCGGGAGCGGGGGGATGGCGGCCCCGTCGACGGGGCCGTTCTCCAGATGGTCGTCGCCGCGGATGTAGAGGTCGTCGTCGGGGGGCTGCTGGATGCCGATCCCGAACCAGTTCGCGATGCGGCGGGCCCGGCCGGGGCGGGCGTCGCCTCCGTCGGGGTCGGCGTAGTCGTCGGTGCCCGTGTCGTACGGCTCGTCGGAGTAAGGATCGTCGGAGTAGGGATCGCCGTACGCGTCGGCGTCGTAGTCGTCGTCCTCGTCGAACCGCGGCGCTGCCGTTCGCTGGGCCGGCGGTCGGTCGCCGGTTGCGGGGCGCCTGTCGAAACCGTCCGGCACGATTGCCTCCTTCTGGTGTGCGGGGGGCTCCCCGCGAGGGCCGCGGGCCTCGCTTGGCCGCCCGGCGTCATGTCACGGTCCTAGCCTGCCCGTACGGTGCGGGTGAACGCACGGATTCGGCCGCTGTGGCGTGTGGGGAAGTCGGTTCCGTACGGCCGGAATCGCTCCCTGTTCGAATTCCGGCCACCAAAAAATACGTTTCTGGTCTCGATCCTTTCGCCCCTTTCGCTTACAGTCTGCGCACCCGTGCAGAGACGGGTACCGGCGGCGCGCGCGGATTGCGTGTTCTTGCCGCCGAGTTCACATGCCCGGGCCGGCCTGCGTTTGCCGTGTCCGGGCTCTCGACCCCTTGGAGTGGGATGAAGCTCCGTCGTACGCGCGCCGCCACCTGTGCGTTGGTCGCGGCGTTGACGTTGGGTACCACTGCCGGGACCCTCGCGGTCTCCGGTACTGCGTTCGCCGCACCCGCGGCCGACGCCAAGCAGCACGGCAAGACGGTTCTGTCCGGCGCGGCGGCGGAGGTCGCGGCGGACGGTACCGTCACGCTGACGTGGACGGCGTCGGGCAAGGCGAGCGCGGTGCGCGTGTATGCCTCGACGCATCCGACGCTGCCGGCCTTGACGGGCCGTCAGGTGGCCGTGGTGAACGGCTCGTCGGCCACCGTGACCGGGCTGGACCCGGCGCAGCGCTGGTACTTCCAGCTCGTTCCGGACGGCAATCCGTTCGGCGGCGTGGTCGTCGCGCCGCGCGGCCTGGGGCTGCCGGACGCGCCGAACGCGCGGGACATCGGCGGGTACCGCACCGCGAACGGCTTCACGGTGCGCTACGGCCAGGTGTTCCGGTCGGACGCGCTGATCAAGCTCAACGACGCCGAGCTGGCGAAGCTCGCGAAGCTGGGCGTGGACACGGCGGCCGATCTGCGGACCGACTTCGAAGTGAACCTGAACGGCGCGGACAAGGTGCCGGCCGGGACGGATGTGCTGCGCGTGCCGGTGTCGGACGGCGGCATGTACGCGAAGCTCAACGAGGTCATCGCGAGCAAGGACCCGGTCAAGCAGGCCGAGGCGCTCGGCAACGGCAAGGCCGAGCAGCTGCTGATCGACGCGAACAAGTCGTTCGTGAGCGACGCGTCGCAGCGTCAGCAGTTCGCGGCGGTGCTGAAGAAGATCGCCGCGGGTGAGACGGTGCTCTACAACTGCTCGGCGGGCAAGGACCGTACGGGCTGGATGACCGCGATCATCCTGAGCGCGGTCGGTGTGGACCGGGCCACGGTGACGCAGGACTACCTGCTGAGCAACACGTACCTGAAGGCGTCGAACGACCGGACGAAGATGGGCCTGAAGTACGCGGGCCTCATGCAGAACCCGGACCTGCTCGACCCGCTGCTGGGTGTGCAGAAGCAGTACCTGGACGCGGCGTTCGACCAGGTGGCGAAGCAGTACGGGTCCTTCGACCGGTTCCTGCGGGACGGTCTGGGTCTGGACGGGCGGACGCTGGCGCAGCTGAAGCTGCGGCTGCTGAGCGTCTGACCGCGTAGTGCGTGACGTCCGCCCCCGCGGTCCCGGCACCGGGACCGCGGGGGCGGCGGCATGTCGGGGGTATGCCGGGCCAGGGTGTGCGTGGGCGGGTGCGAGGCGGGTGTGGTGCCGCTCACGCCCCTTGCGTACGGTCCCGTATGGCTCGGTCGGCGGGGCGGTGACTAGGGTGGTCTCGCGCGTACCGGTTGCAGCGCCCCGCGTCTGTCCGCGGGTGTTCCCGGCGCGCTTCGTTCTTGGACCAACACGGGAGCACCACCGTATGCGCGCTCGTCGCACTCGTTTTGCCGCCGTTGCCGTGGCATCCGCCTTGGCTTTCGGCATAGCCGGTTCCTCCGCCGCGCTCGCGGACGACGGCAGTGCCGCCGACCCGGCCGCGGCTTCGGCGTCGCCGGCTTCCCTGCTCGGCGCGTCGGTGACCGCCGGTGCGGACGGCTCGTACACCGTGCGCTGGACGGGCGTGCTGGCGTACGGCCAGGTCGACGTGTACGCGTCGACCGACTCCCGCGACCCGAAGGGCACCGGCACGAAGGTCGCGTCGTCGCGTACCGGCAGTGCCGTGGTGAGCGGGCTGGACCCGGCCAAGCGCTGGTACTTCGTGGTCGCGCCGGCCGGCGGGAGCTACAGCGTGGAGACCGCGACCCGCGGTGTCGGCGTGCAGGGTGCGCTGAACACCCGTGACCTGGGCGGCTACCGGACGTCGAACGGCCGGACCGTGAAGTACGGCGAGGTCTTCCGGTCGGACAGCTTCGGCAAGGCGACCGATGCGGGCGTCGCGAAGCTGGCCGGGCTGGGCCTGGACGCCGTCTACGACTTCCGGGTCACCGGCGAGATCGGCAGCAATGGCCCGAACCGCCTTCCGGCGGGCGTGGATTCGCGTTCGGTGCCGCTGTCCGACGGCGGTGTGCTGGCGACGGTGGTCGCGGCGGTCTCCAGCGGCGACCCGGTCAAGCAGCAGGAGATGCTGGGCGACGGCAAGGCGCAGAAGTTCATGGAGGACGTGAACCGGTCCTTCGTGAACGACCCGGCCAAGCGCGCCGAGTTCTCGGAGGTGCTGAAGGCGGTCGCGTCCGGTGACCGGGTGGCGTTCAACTGCTCGGCGGGCAAGGACCGTACGGGCTGGATGGCGGCCACGCTGCTGACCGCGCTGGGCGTCGACAGGGGCACCGTGTACACGGACTACCTGGCGAGCAACGACTACCTCAAGCCGAGCATCGACGCGACGATCAACGGCATGGTGGCGTCGGGTGCGCTGCAGAACCCGGAGCTGGTGCGTCCGCTGCTGGGCGTGCAGACCTCGTACCTGGACGCCGGGTTCGACGAGGTGCGCAAGGTGTACGGCTCGTTCGACAACTACCTGCGCAACGGCCTGGGCATCGACAGCCTGACGCTGGCGAAGCTCAAGCTGCGGCTGCTGTCGGTCTGATCCGGGCTTCCGGACGGCGTGCCCGGCGCGGACTCGCGCTCGGCGTGCGGTCCCCGGGAACCGGTCGCCCCGCCTGGACGTCCCCGACCGCGACACGGTGTCGCGGGCGGCGGCGTCCAGGCGGGGCGACAAGTTGCTTTTTGGACTTGTCCACGAGTCCTGGCCCTCCGATGACGGCGTTCTCCCCCGGGGAGTTGCGATCACCGATGTGTGGTGTGTCCCCAACCATTCCTATGCGTTTCCTGGTGGGAAACGGCGGTCCCGCACGGTGTCCGAGCTTCCGCAGGAGCGGCCGACGGTGACGTTCGCGGTGGCGGTCACTGTGTCGACTGTCGTGCGGACGGGTCCCCTCCCGGTTCCCCCCACGCCCCCGTGGACGTGCGCCGCGGCGGTTCGCGGTGGCACGGAACTATGTTCAGCAGTCGCCCAGTTCGCTGCGCAGGCGGGTGAGCGTGCGGGACAGCAGGCGGGAGACGTGCATCTGCGAGATACCCAGTTCGGTGGCGATCTGCGACTGGGACATGCTGTTGAAGAAGCGCATCATGAGGATCTTGCGCTCGCGGGCCGGGAGGCGGCTGAGCAGCGGGCGCAGCGCCTCGCGGTACTCGACGCCTTCGAGGGCCTGGTCCTGGTAGCCGAGCCGGTCGGCGAGCGTGCGCTCGTCGGTGCCGTCGGTGGCGTCCAGCGACGACGGCGCGTAGGCGTTGGTGGCTTCCAGACAGGCGACCACTTCTTCCTGCGTGACCTGCAGGTATGCGGCCATCTCCGCGACGGTCGGCGCCCGGTCGTTGGCCTGCGACAGGGTCTCGATCGCCTCGGAGAGGGACAGCCACAGTTCCTGGACCCGGCGGGGGACCCGCAGGGACCAGCCGCTGTCGCGGAAGTAGCGCTTGATCTCGCCGATGATCGTCGGCATGGCGTAGGAGGGGAACTGCACGCCGCGGTCGGGGTCGAAGCGGTCGATGGCCTTGATGAGGCCGATGGTGCCGACCTGGACGACGTCCTCGTGCGGTTCGTTGCGGTGCCGGAAGCGGTTGGCCGCGTAGCGGACCAGCGGCAGGTTCTGCCGGATGAGCTGGTCGCGGACGAAGGTGTGCTCGGGGGTGCCGCGTTCGAGGGTGGCCAGGCGGGCGAAGAGCGCTGCCGACAGCCTGCGGACGTCGGAGCCGGCGCCGTCTTCGGC
Source organism: Yinghuangia aomiensis (assembly GCF_039542225.1). Taxonomy (NCBI): domain Bacteria; kingdom Bacillati; phylum Actinomycetota; class Actinomycetes; order Kitasatosporales; family Streptomycetaceae; genus Yinghuangia; species Yinghuangia aomiensis. The sequence continues at coordinate 6,600 of NZ_BAABHS010000055.1, forward strand.
GTCCGTCCCGGCATCGGATCCGGTGTCGGGCGAGCGGGCGGTGAGCGGTCCCGGGTCGGCGGCGGACCGCCGCCCGGGGGGGACCTCGGGGGGAGTGCGAGGTACCGGTTCGGACTGAACGTGCTGCTGAACGTGCTGGCTCTCGAGCAGGGCAGACATCCGTACCTCATCGCGGGGTCGTCTAGTACCGGCGTTTCCGGACTGGCCGGATCGATACCGGTCGGTGTCCATCAGATCAATACCAGAAGCGCGGGCCTTATCAAACCGCTTCGGGTAAACCAGACATTTTGCATCAAAATTCTTCATATCACACAGACTTGGTAGCGGTACAGGTCAAATCAAGGCGAATGTCGATCAAGACACGTAGTTGTTTATGCTCACGAGTGGCGCGAATGGGCTGTTATTGCTATAGGTGTGTTGTCCAGCCAAGCCGTTTTCCACCCGCGTAACCTTGCGCGACGTACGCCACAGGGAGAGCGCGCGTGACGGTGACGGGAAAACGGGTATCCGGCGGCGATGAGCAAGCGGAGCACGGGGATCACGGGGAACACCGCGCGGGACAGGCCAGGTGACGCTATGAGCAGTGCCGCGACGCCGCTTCCCGGCCCTCGCGTGGTCGGCGCGTACGCCCCCGCCTGGTCGTGGTCCGGCCTGCAGGACGCCCTCGAGCCGCTGCTCGCCGACATCACCGACACGTGCGCCGGCTTCGCCGAGGTCGCCGCGGTCCTCGTCCACGTGTCGCACGACGACATCGCCGAGCTGCGCGGCGCGGCCGGCCTGGTGGCCGACGGCACCCCGGAGCCGGCGACCGTGCACCTCTACAGCCGGATCCTGCACGACGAGCACCTGCCGGTCACCGACGCGCTGCACACCGGCCGCCCGGTGATCCTCGAAGACCGTGTCCTCGGTACCGCCCGGTACCCGCGGCACGACAGCCGGACCTGGGGCGAGGGCGCCGGCGCCTGCGTGTGCGTGCCGATGAGCGGCGCGATAGGCAGCGCACCCGATCCCGCGGAGCCCTCGCGCGGCGTGCTCACCGTGGCGTTCCGCGACACCGTCCCGTTCGACCGGCGGCTCCTCGCCCGGATCCGCGCCTACGCCGAGCTGATCGGCGACGAGATCGCCCGGCTCGGCGACCCGCCCCGGGCCGAGGACTTCCTCGGCGCGCACACCGACGCCGCCCCGCGCCGCGCGTCCGGCCGCCGCTCGGCCGCGCTGGCCCGCGCCGAGGCCACCCTCGCCACCCTGGACGCGGTCGGCACCGGCACCTTCGACTGGGACCTGGCGGCCGGCCAGGTCGCCTTCGATACCCGGCTGAGCCGGATGTTCGGTCTGGACGGCCGCTACTCCGGCCCCATCGAGCCGGTGCTGTGCGCCTTCCACCGCGACGACTTCCCCGGACTGCGGCTCCAGCTCGCCGAGGCGTTCACCGCCGACGACGTCTTCCATGTCGGGCACCGCCTGCACGACGCCGAGGGCCGCGAGCACTGGGTCGAGGTCCGCGCCGGGGTCGCCCCGGCCGACCGGGACCGGCCGCGGCGCCTGCGCGGCGTGGTCACCGACGTCACCGAGCTGCCCGACCTGCGGCTCACCCTCGCCCGGCAGGCCGAGGAGATCGACGCCCTGGTGATCGTCGTCGACGGCGAATGGCGGCTCGTCTACGCCAACGCCGCCAGCGAGCGGCTCTTCCGCCGCCCGCGCGCCGACATCCTCGGCCACCCCCTGCACGCCCTGCTCCCCGAGGCGCGGCACCACGGCTGGGGACGCCGGCTGTTCACCGCCCTCCAGGAACACCGCGCGCAAACGTTCACCCTGCATGTCCCGGAAGACGACCGCTGGTTCCGGGTCAGCGCGTATCCGCGGCAGCGGCAGATGCTGCTGTTCTGCGTCGAGATCACCGCGGAACGCCGCCACGAGGCCAAGCTCCGCGAAGCCGCGCAGGTGGCCGCCGCCCAGCAGGCCCGCATCCAGCTGCTGACCGCCGCGCTCGCCGAATCCCTCACCGTCCACGAAGTGGTGCGCGCCGCCCGGCGGATGCCCGCGGTGTGCGGGGCGGACGGGCTGGCGATCGGCATGGTGCAGGACGGACGGCTGCGCGTCGTCGGGCACGCCGGCTATCCGCCGCGCGCCGCCGCCGGTTACCCGGTGTGGGAACTCGACGACGACGCGCCGTTCGTCGAGGCGATCCGGCGCCGCAGCGCCTTCGCGATCCGGTCGCGGGCCGAATACCTGCGCCGCTACCCGCACTTGGACATCCTCGCCGACGCCGCGGGGCGGCAGGCGTGGGTATTCCTGCCGCTGATCGCGTCGGGGGAGTCGGTCGGCACGGCGGTGCTGTCGTACAACCGCGAACGCGACTTCGGGCCGGACGACTTCCGGCTGTTCGGGCAGCTGCGCGCACTGCTCGCCCGCGCGCTGCACCGGGCGCGTCGCTACGACGACGAGCACGCGATGTCCGCGGGCCTGCAGCGCGGACTGCTGCCCGGGCGGCCCGCGCGCATCGGCGGCCTGACCATCGCCACCCGGTACATACCCGCGACCGTCGGCATGCAGGTCGGCGGCGACTGGCACGACGTGATCTCGCTGCCGAACGGCAAAGCCGGGCTGGTCATCGGCGACGTGCAGGGCCACGGTGTGGACGCCGCGGCGATCATGGGCATGCTCCGCACGGCGGTCCTGGCCTACGCGGTGGAAGGCCATGAACCGTCCGAAGTGGTGCGGCGCACGAACGCGCTGACCGCGGGGCTCGGCACCGACCTGTTCGCGACCTGCGCGTACGTCGAATTCGACCCGTCGAACGGCCGCGCGGTGATCGTCCGCGCCGGACACACGCATCCGGCCGTGCTCGGCCGCGACGGCACCCGGCTCGTCGACGTGCCCGGCGGCCTGCCGCTGGGCATCGACACCGGCGCCCGCTACCCCGCCACGGAGGTCGCGCTGGCGCCCGGCGACGTGCTCGTGCTGTGCACCGACGGACTGGTCGAGTCGCGCGGGCTCAGCCTGGACGACGGTGTCGCGTGGATGCTCGACACCCTCGAACACGGCCGCGGCATGACCCCGGACGGCCTCGCCGGACACCTGATCGCCCGGCGCATCGGCGAACTGGGCGACGACATCGCCCTGCTGCTCGCCCGGTACGACGGCGCCGGCCGGGCGTAGGGCATGCCCGGGGGCGTGCCCTGGTCATGCCGCTGCCACGCCCCTGGGACGTCGCCGGTTGCCGCGTTTCCCCGGTCTTCTCGGGTCTTGTCGGGTCTTGTCGGGTCTTCTTACGCGGACAGGTCCGCGCGCAGCCGGGCGAGCGCGCGGGCCAGCAGCCGGGACACGTGCATCTGGGAGATGCCGAGCCGTTCGCCGATCTGCGACTGGGTCATGTTGCCGAAGAACCGCAGCATGATGATCTGCCGGTCGCGCGGTGCCATCCGGGCCAGCAGCGGCCGCAGCGCTTCGCGGTACTCGACGCCGTCGAGGGCTTCGTCCTCCTGCCCGAGGCGGGCGATGAGGGCGTTGTCGCGGTCGTCGTCGAGGTCGTGGGCGTCCAGCGAGGCCGGCGAGTAGGCGTTGGCCGCCTCCATGCCTTCCAGCACCTCGTCCACGGTCATGCCGAGATGCCCGGCGAGTTCCACCACGGTCGGCGCGCGGTCGTGCTTGTGCGAGAACTCCTCGGTGGCCTCGGCCAGCGCGAGGCGCAGCTCCTGGAGTCGGCGCGGGACCCGCACGCTCCACGACGTGTCGCGGAAGAAGCGCTTGATCTCGCCGATGATCGTCGGAACGGCGTAGGTCGGGAACTCGACGCCGCGGTGCGGGTCGAACCGGTCGATCGCCTTGATGAGGCCGATCGTGCCGACCTGCAGCACGTCCTCGTACTGGTCCGTGCGGCTGCGGAACCGGTTGGCCGCGAACCGGACCAGGGGGAGGTTGAGTTCGACGAGCGTGCTGCGTACGTACGCGTGCTCGGGCGAGCCTTCCTCGACCTCCGACAAGCGGAGCAGCAGGGTGCGGGAGAGCACACGGGTGTCGAGTGACGCCTCCGCCGCACGTGGCGCGGGGACTGGCGCGGGCTGCGCCGCGGCGTCGGTCGTCTCGGTCGTTTCCGCCGCCTGCGCCGTCACGGCCGTCTCCGCAGTCTCTGCGGTTTCCACCGTGGCCACCGGCGCGTCCGTCTCGCGAACCAGCACGGGAAAGCCCACCTCCTCATCGGAGCCGAACCCGGGTCGGCTGGTCCGCCCCGTCCGGCGGGCAGCCGTCGTTCGCTCTCCACATACCGGCGCCGCGCGCTCCCAAACCCCTTGCGACATCTTGGATTTGTCCGGTGAAGCGCATCAACTCGGGCGCTCGTACCGGTCAATCGGTGAGGAATCGGACAAAATTCGAGGCGGAAAGTCGAGAAATACACGAAAGTTACCCGCGGGTCACCGGGTTCGGGGCTGTGCGTCGGGACCGGATCCGAATCGTCTCCAGCCGGATCCGGGCCGCGCGGAGGGGCCCGGTGCGGGCTTCCGGATCAGCTCTCCAGGTCGGCGATGACCCAGGTGGCGAACTCGCGCCACTTCGCCGCGGCGGCCTGGTGGTCCGGGTGGGTGAGGTAGCGCTGGAGGGCGTCGGCGTCGGCGACGTCCGAGACGATGGCGTAGTCGTACGCGATGTCCCGGTCGGTGATGTTCCAGTCGCACTGCCAGAAGGTCAGCTCGGGGATGGTGTCGCCGAGCGCCCGGAAGGCCGCGTCACCTTCGGCCACGCGCGGTTCGTCGCGCGAGACGCCCTCGTTGAGCTTGAAGAGGACCAGGTGGCGGATCATCGCTTACCCCTCGGATGGTTCGGATTTCTTCGGTACGGGTTTTCTCGGTCCCGGCGGCTTCGGTGCCGGTGCCTCGGACGCCGGGGTCTTGGCCGCGGATGCCGACGACGGGTACAGCAAGTCGCACATCCGCACATAGACCGTGTCCGGCCACGGAACATACTCCACCGCCTGGAGCGCTTCCTCGGAGACGTCCGACTCCAGCACCAGCGTGCCGTGGCCGAGGATCCGGCCGGCCAGTGGCCGCTCGAACTTCAGCTCCGAGACCTCGGCGAGCGGCAGCATCAGCACCCGGCGGGTCAGCACGCCGGTGGTCACCATCACCCGCCGGTCGGTGACGAAGAAGTAGTCGTGCCGCCAGACCAGGTAGTGCCAGGTCAGCCACAGCACGGACGCGGCGACGACCGGCCACAGGGCCAGATGCACCACGACGTTCTCGTCCGGGAAGTACAGCGCGAGCAGGACGGCCAGCGCGGTCGCGCCGAAGGCGGTGGACCCGGGTCGCAGCAGGACGGACCAGTGGCGGCGGACCGCGATGGCACACCGCTCGCCGGGCAGCAGGTACCGCTGCACGGTCTTCGGGCGTATCGACGGGTCCAGCATCGGCGGCGGTCTCGGGGCTTCCGGGTCAGGGTTCCGGGCTGCGCACCGGTTCGGGGCTACCGGTGCGGGCCTTCCGGCGGGCATGGGGCGGGGCGTGGGCAGGGCGGCGGGCGGGATCGGCAGGGGGTGTTCCGGGGCGCGCGAGCGTGTCGCGCGGCTCAGTTGATCAGATTGCCGATCTGGTTGCCGACCCACTTGGACGACGACGAGATCGCCGAGAACCACTGCGCGATGAGATCCGACGCCTTGTCCGGCGTGGCGATGATCGTATAAATGACGAAGCTTATGAGCAGTACGCCGACGATCTTCTTGGCCTGCACCTGCATCGTCCCGCCTCCCCTGAGAAGCACCGCCCAGGCGCTCACCCTCATTGATACCGGTCGCTGCGGACTGCGGCGAGCCTCCACGCCGTTCGCGCACCCGAAGGGCCCGAAGGCGTAGCTCGAATGTCCGGGAATGCGGGATTGGTCGCGGTCTCCCTGCCCGGAACTTGGCTTGCGCATTGCCCGTGCTTTTGCCGGGGGTGCGTCGCTTCGGGGCGAACGTCCGTGCGGCTGCGGGCGTGGCGTCCGGCCGCGCGAGGGCGGGGGAAGGGGCGGGTGGGAAGCGCGGACGGGAAAGGCCGGACGGGCGGTCCGGGCGGTCCGGGCAAGGGAAAAGGGAGCGGCCGCGGGGGGATGTCGGTCGCTCCCTCTTCCATCTGGGACCCGGCCGGAGCAACGGTGGGTCGTACCGTCGCAGGCATCGGCCCGGAGTCCCGGGGTGTCGGGGGCTCCTGCCCAGCCCCGGACACACCACCCAGTCTGCTCCGCACGGCGGCCCGCCGCATCCGGCGGATGTCCCGCCGCGCCGGGACTTTCGGCCCGAAACACGGACGCGCTTGGCGGGACGGGGAGTTGGTGCGGGGTGTCGGTGACGGTCGCCCGGTCGGCCGCGGCCGGACGGGTCAGGCGGTGCCGTACAGCCGGTCGCCCGCGTCGCCCAGTCCGGGAACGATGTAGCCGTGCTCGTTGAGCCGCTCGTCGACCGACGCGGTCACCACGGTCACCGGAACGGGCGCGTCCTTGAAGGCCTCCTGCATGAGCGCGACGCCTTCCGGCGCGGCCAGCAGGCAGATCGCGGTCACGTCGGCGGCGCCGCGGTCGATGAGCAACTGCGTCGAGGCGACGAGCGTGCCGCCGGTGGCGAGCATCGGGTCGAGCACGTAGGCCTGGCGGCCGGTGAGGTCGTCGGGCATCCGGGTCGCGTACGTCGACGGCTGCAGGGTGCCCTCGTCGCGGATCATGCCGAGGAATCCGACCTCGGCCGTCGGCAGCAGCCGCACCATGCCGTCCAGCATCCCGAGCCCGGCCCGCAGGATCGGCACCACGAGCGGCCGCGGGTACGACAGCTTCACCCCGGTGGTGGCTGCCACCGGGGTCCGCACCTCGACCTGGTCCACCCGGACGTCCCGGGTGGCCTCGTACGCCAACAACGTCACCAGTTCGTCGGCAAGGCGCCGGAACGTCGGCGAATCGGTGCGCTCGTCCCGCAGGGTCGTGAGCTTGTGGGCGACGAGAGGGTGATCGACGACGTGAATCCGCATGGTGAGACAGTATCGCGCGGCCGGGGGCGGGCCGGGACGGCGTGGGGGCCCGGCGGTGAGGCCGCGCGAGGTCGGCGGTGGCGTCGCCTCGAGCCGGATTGTTCGTGGGAGCGGGGTTGGGGGGCCAGGTCGTGTCGGGTGGAACTTCGCACCCCGCGCGGCGCCTGGCACCGCAGCCGGGCCTGGCTGCCGTCCCAAGCCGGTATTGCAGCCCCTTGTGCGTACGAACGACTACGAGCTTGCCGCCTGCGCCTTGCGATGCGCGGCACGAAGGACGGCCGCCAGGCCCGGTCACCGTGAAGGGCGCGAATACCCACCGGACACGACCTGGTGACGGCGGAGGCCTGGCCGGGACACTCGGTGGGGTCGCGGCGCGCCTGGCGTAGCCGGTAGGCCGGGCCGGGGCGCTGCTCAGCGGCGGTGCCGAGCGCCGTGGCAGCCCCGGTCTCGGCGCGTTGGTCGGGAGGCTGGGCCGCGGGCTGGGGGTGCGGGCCGGGGTGCGGGGCGCGGGTGGCCGGCGGGGACTGGTTCTGGTCCTCATATCCGGCGCGCACCGTGGCCGTTTTGCCGCGCTGCCGGCGATGCGGTCGGGCCGGCGGCACGGGTCGTCCGGTGCGGCGAATTCGCGACGTACCGACTGCCGGTGGGGCGGTGTCGGCGGGGTGCGGGTGCGTGGGCGGCCGGGTTTGCCCTGGCGAGGTCGGGGCACCGCCCCTGGCATGGGCCAGGTGTGCGGGGACAGTGTCGCGGGCTGGTTGCGGTGGCGCATTTCCGGCCGAGCGGGCAGGTTGGTGAGGTCGGGTCGTAGAGGTGCACCGCGAGGGGGCCCTATGGGGCAGCAGCCAGGGCGCAACACCGACGCGACCGAATCCGCCCCCGCGGCCGCCCGCCTGGCGCGCGGCGATCGTGACGCCGGAGCGCGCGCGTCCGACGCCTCGGGTGTGTCACGCGACGGGTCCGCGGCGCCCGGGGAAGCCGCCTCGCGGAACGGACGGGACGCGGCGGTGGCACGGAACGGAACCGCTTCGCGCCGGGAGCCTTCGCGTGCCGCGGCCTCCCGTGCCGCCGGTGCGGCTGCCGCACGCAAGGCGTCCGTGGTGGGCGAAGGCGTCCAGGCTCGTCAGGAGGTCGCATCTTCGGGCGGGGCCGTGTCCCGCACCGCGCGGGCCGGGACGGCGGGCACCGCGGTGGCCGCCCTTCGTGCAGGCGAAGTCGGGAGGACCGGCGGCGGGTCCCCGCGCCGGGCCGAGGTCGTGCGCGCGTCCGCACCCGCGGGGGCGGTATCCCGTGGTGCCGCCGCCGTGGCGGACGCCGAGGCGGGGCGTGGTCGACCCGTCGGGGATGCCTCCGACCCGGCGTCCGGGCAGCCCGGCGACTCGTCCTTCGACCGTGCGCACGGGCGCTTGGCCACGGGGGCGTCGGGGGGTGGCCGCAACGGGACGGCTGCCGCCGCCGCAGCGCGCTCGTCGCGATCGGGCGCGGACAAGGGCAAGGGCACGTTGGCGGATCGGCGCGGTGACCCGGCCTCGTCCGGTCGGCCGCACAGCGGCGGCGACGCGGCGCGGGCGCGGCCCGGCGCGCGTTCCGGTGAGCCGCGCGCGACCGGTTCGGCCGCCGGCAAGGCGCGTTCGGCTTCCGCGGCGCGAGGCGGTGACCAGGCCGGTGCCGACCGGCCGCGGAGCAAGTCCCGTGACACCGAACCCGCCTCGGCCGCAAAGCCCGCGCAGGCCAAGCGGCGCACGGGGCGGGCTCCCGCAGCCGACCCCGAGCGCGCGTCCGGGCCGGCCGACGGGCCGGACGCGACGGCGCGTACCCGAACCCGCGCGGGCAAGGCATCCCGCGGCGGCGGCAAGGCCTCGCGGGGCGGCGGCGCGACGTCCCGAGCCGGTGGCGAACGGGCGACCGACAGCGGCGCCGCCTCCTCTTCTTCTTCCTCTTCCTCCTCGGGTTCCGCAGGCCGCGCCGCGCCTGGCGAACGCCGCGCCGCGTCGTCGCGCCGCGCCCGGGACGCTGCCGCTTCCGACGAGCGGGGCACCGGTCGTCGGCGCCGCGCTGCCGCGGACGACCGCGGCTCCGTCTCACGCCGCGCGGCCAACGGTCTTGCCGCGGACCGCGGCGCCGGCGCCACGTCGAGCGAACGCGGCCCGGCGGTCGGCGGCCGCGGTGCCGCCGCCGCAGGATCCTCGCGCCGCGGCCGCAACAGCGCCGCCACGACGGACCAGCCCACTACCGCGCAAAGCCGCGAGGCCGACGGCACTGCCGCGGCGGCCGGGCGCGCTTCCTCCCGGACGCGCAGCGGGCCGGACGCCACCGCCGCCCAAGTCCGCGAAGCGGCGGTCGACGACGCCACCGCCGCCGACACCCGTGCCTCTGTCGGCCGGCGTTCCGCCTCCTCGCCCCACCGGCCCGGCACCGGCACTGGCGCCGCCGCCCAAGGCCACGCCGACGCCGACCCCGCCCCCGACGGCCACCCGGACGACGCCCCCGACCCCGTCTCCGGCGACGTCCCCGTCATCTCCACGCCCATCCGCGCGCCCGAAGGGCGGCCCGAGGAGACCGACGCCGAACGGCTGCGCCGACGGGCTTTGTTCCTCCGGGAGTTGGCCGAAGCACACGAGCTGCGGGAGCGGATCCAACCGCGCCGTACCCGCACCGCGCGCCTGCGGCAGATGATGCGGATGCGGACATTCCGCTACTGACACTCCGTCAGGTCGACAAACCCCCGCACGACGCACCGGGTCGGGCATCCCCAATCCGCGCGGAGACGCCCCCGTTTCTGCCACGATGCGGGAGGGAAGCACCACCGTGGTTCCGGGCCCGGAACCGGCCCCTCCCGTTTCGCGAGCCGGGGAAGGCGGCGGTGGGACCCGACAAAATCACGGCAGGGCGCGCGGACCGGGGAACCGGCCGCGCCGAGTCCGACGACCTGGGAGAGTCCGGTGGCGTACTTCGCCGCAGTGCTTGTGCGCACTGAACAGACATGGGAGGCGCGAGAGGTCGACCTCGACGACGTCGAGGACCTCGACGGGATCGCCGATCTCGCGCGCGCTTCTTCCGTCGACGAGGAGCCGGTCCTCGTGCTCGTCGAGCAGGAGGACACCTGGTTCGCCGTCGTCCGCGTGGACGGCGAAGAGGATCCGCGCATCTACGTCTCCGACGCCGCCGCGGTGGGCCGCAGCGCCTACGGCGACACCCTGTTGACCGCCGACGTCCTCGGGCACGACCCGGACGACGACGAGGAAGCGCCGCCGAGCGGCCCGGCCGGCGACGAGTCGGTCCTGGCCGACCTCGGCGTCACCGCCGACGAACTCGCCGAACTGGGCGGCGGCGGACGCCTCCCGGCCGACGCCCTCGTCGTCATCGCCGAACGCCTCGGCTGCGCCGACGAACTGGAGACCGTGCGTTGACGGACGTCCCGGATACCGCGCCGGACCGCCGAGGCCCGGTACGGACCCGGTACGAACCGTGGATGCGCCTCGCGCTCGACGAGGCGGCCCTGGCCCCGGCCACCGGCGACGTCCCCATCGGGTGCGTCGTCCTCGACCGCGACGGCGCGGTGGTCGGCCGGGGCCGCAACGAGCGCGAGGCGCACGGCGACCCGACGGCGCACGCCGAGATCGTCGCCCTGCGCGAGGCCGCCAAGGCGGTCGGCGAATGGCGGCTGTCCGGCTGCACCCTGGTCGTCACCCTCGAACCGTGCACGATGTGCGCGGGCGCGATCGTGCTGTCCCGAGTCGACCGCGTCGTCTTCGGCGCGTGGGACGAGAAGGCCGGCGCGGCCGGCTCACTCCGCGACGTCCTGCGCGACCGCCGCCTCAACCACCGCCCCGAAGTGATCTCCGGCGTCCTCGAAAACGCGTGCGCCGAGGTCCTCACCGCCTTCTTCCGCGAATCCGGTTTCGGAGCACGGGGTGACGTCGGGTAGGCTCTCCCTCGGTAGCGTGTCCGAGCGGCCTAAGGAGCACGCCTCGAAAGCGTGTGAGGGGGCAACTCCTCCGTGGGTTCAAATCCCACCGCTACCGCTCTCAGCAGTAAGGAAGCCGGGTTGGTCCGTAGGGACCGGCTCGGCTTTCCGCTTTTCGGGCGCGGGGATCCGGGGGATCGGGTCCGGGTGAGCGAGCCTCGGCGGCCGGTGCGGCCGGATGGTGTGGCGGCGGGGGTGCCGGGTCGGGTCTGGTACGCGGCGTATGCGTCGAACATGCATGCGGCGCGGTTCGCCTGCTACCTGCGTGGCGGCCGGCCCGCGGGCGGGGCGCGGGTGTATCCGGGGTGCCGGGATGCCGCGCCCCCGGGTCGGACGGTGCCGGTGGTGCTGCCGGGGCGGCTGTATTTCGCGTTGGAGTCGCAGGTCTGGACGGGTGGGCTGGGGTTGTACGACCCGTGCGACGGAGGGGAGGCGGTCGGCCGGGCGTACCTGGTCACCGTGGGGCAGTTCTCCGACATCGCGGCGCAGGAGATGCGCCGGCTGCCGGGCGGCGACCTCGATCCGGTGCGGGCCGTGCGGGACGGGAGGGATGCGTTCGGTCCCGTGCGGGACGGGAGGGATGCGTTCGGTCCCGGGCGCTACGAGACGCTGGTGTGCCCCGGGTGGCTCGACGGATTCCCCGTGCTCACCGTCACTGCCCCCTGGCGGAGCGGCGATGTGCCGGGGAACGCGCCGGCCGCGGCGTATTTGCGGCATCTGGGGGCAGGGCTGTGCGAGGCGCACGGGTGGACGGCGGAGCGGAGCGCGGCGTACCTGGCGGAGTGCCCGGGGGCGCGGGGCGTGTGGTCGCCGGGCGAGATCGCGCAGCTGCTGCGGGAAAGCCGGCTTTCGCCGGAGCGCTGACCGTCGCGGTGGCGCCGACCGTCACGAATGCCCGTGGTGCGGGCGGCCGGGATGCGGGTCCCCCGCCCGTCGGGCCTCGAGGCGGCGCCGCATCGGCACCGACCACGACACCAGGACGCATCCGGCGGCCAGCAGTTGGAGCAGCCGTGTGTAGCGCGCGGGATAGACGACGCCTTGGAAGTAGGTGTCGATGAAGCCGTGCGTGAGCTGCCGCTGTCCGCCCTGTTCGCGCGCCCAGTTCTCCAGCACGGTGAGCGGGCAGTCGACGGCCGTGACGACGATCGCCAGGCCCCACGCGGCGGCGAGGAGGTGCGGCCAGATCATCCGCGGGTGGCGCCAGGCCGGGAAGCCGCCGAACACGACGTAGCCGAGGAAGGCGAAGTGCACGACCACGGTGGCGTCGGCCAGGATCCGGTACCCCATACCGGTCCCATGCCCGGAAATCGGGCCGAATAGGGCTGCCTCCCGGGCCGGAAACGGCGCTGCCCCGCCGCGGACGTCTTGGGTTCTGATGAACGTCGCGCGGCGGGGCGGCGGAAGTGCCGGAGGCGGGTCCGAAGACCATGCCGAAGGCCGAAGGGGAGCCGACGGGGAGCCGAAGGGGAAAGGTCAGCAGTGCGCCGGCGTCGACGCCGCCGGAGCGGGCGGCGGGGCGAGGGCGGCCGCGGCCGCTTCCGGGGTGGCCAGGGTCTGGAACCCCTCGCCGAGGACGAGGTCGACCGACCCGTCGGTGCGGGCGTCCTCGACGGCCTGGGTGCCGGCCAGGTGGGCGGCGACGACGGTGCTCGGGCCCTTGCCGGGCACGCCGGCGCGGAGTTGGCCGGGTCCGGTGACCTGCTGCTTGAGCGGGTCGTTGGTGACCTTGCCGATCACGAAGCCGCGCTTCTTCAGCTCGTCGGCGACGCCCTTGGCCAGGCCCTGCCGCTGGGTCGCGTTGTACACGTTGACCGTGATCGCGGACGGCGCGGGCAGGTTGGCGAGCGAGACCGGTTGGGCGGCCGGGGTCGCCGGTGCGCCGGAGGCGGAGGGCGACTTGCTCGGGCAGCCGGCGGCGGCGTTCGAGGACGAGTCGTCCTTCGTGAAGTGGTACACGGCGAACGCGCCGGTACCCAGCACGGTGAGCGCGACGAGGCACGCCACGACCACCGGCCACTTGCGGCGTCGGCGGGTCATCCGCGGGTAGATCTTGCCGGTGATCTTGTACTGACCCCGCATGCCGCGGGGAGTGAGCATGCTCATCGACGCGCCCCCATCCTCCTCGCGCCCCCGGCTGACGACCGGTCAGGGCGATGTGTGTGTGCGCGCCGGAACCCGGCGTCGGTCCCGGTCGCCGTGCTGCCGACACTAACGCCGCACCCCGCGAACGCGCGCGCGGGAGCCGGGCCTACGACCGCCGTCGGCTGCGCCGTCCGGGCGAGCCCGGACGGGTGGCGGCGGTTCCCCCCTCGCCCGTCAGCCGAGGTCGAGCACGCGGGCGTGGAGCACTTGGCGTTGCTGGAGGGCAGCGCGAACCGCGCGATGTAGCCCGTCCTCCAGATAGAGGTCGCCTTGCCACTTGACCACGTGGGCGAACAGGTCGCCGTAGAACGTCGAGTCCTCGGCCAGGAGAGTGTCCAGGTCGAGCTGGCGCTTCGTCGTGATGAGCTGGTCCAGACGCACCGGCCGCGGGGCGATGTCGGCCCACTGGCGGGCACCCGACCTCCCGTGGTCCGGGTACGGCTTGCCGTCACCGATCCGCTTGAAGATCACAGGGTGCAGCCTACCGGGGCCTGGGTGCGTGCGGTCCCCGCCGTGGCCTACTCGTCGCCGACTCGTGGGCTACTCGTCGATTCCGGCGGGCGCGTCGCGCGGCTTGGACCGGTGAACGAATGGGATATTTCTCTCGTATTGGTACGAATGGCTGGCGCATGCCGTCGGCGAGCGACGAGGGAGCGCCGATGGCGGGTCAGAGCGGCGGCACCGGCAGCGTCGAAAACGGCGGCGAGGGCGGCGGGAATCCCGCCGCGGTCGCCGCGATTTCCGACGGATACGCGTTCACCGGCCCCGCACTCGACCTCGGCGCGCTCGTCGTGGACGGCGCGGGCCACCGCGACGCGCAGATCCGCATCCCCCTCGGCATGCTCAACCGGCACGGCCTGGTCGCCGGGGCGACCGGCACCGGCAAGACCAAGACGCTCCAGCTGATCGCCGAGCAGCTCGCCGCGCAGGGCGTGCCGGTGTTCCTCGCCGACATCAAGGGCGACGTGTCGGGGATCTCGCAGCCCGGCGTGCCCAACGACAAGCTGCGGGCACGCACCGCGGAGATCGGGCAGGACTGGCAGCCACACGGCTATTCCACCGAGTTCTATGCGCTGGGCGGCCTGGGCACCGGCATTCCGGTGCGCGCCACGATCACCGCGTTCGGGCCGACCCTGCTCGCCAAGATCCTCGGCCTCAACGAGACCCAGGAGTCCTCGCTCGGCTTGGTCTTCCACTATGCCGACGAGCGCGGCCTCGAACTGTTCGACCTGAAGGACCTGCGCGCGGTCATCCAGCACCTCACGTCCGACGAGGGCAAAGAGGAGCTGAAGAACATCGGCGGCCTGTCGTCGGCCACCGCGGGGGTGATCCTGCGCTCGCTGATCACGCTGGAGAACAACGGCGGCGACGTGTTCTTCGGCGAGCCCGAGTTCGAGACCGCGGAGCTGCTGCGCACCACGGCGGACGGTCGCGGCATGGTGTCGGTCCTCGAACTCGACGCCGTGCAGGACAAGCCGCAGCTGTTCTCCACGTTCCTGATGTGGCTGCTCGCCGACCTGTTCGCCGACCTTCCGGAGGTCGGCGACCTGGACAAGCCGAAGCTGGTGTTCTTCTTCGACGAAGCCCACCTGCTTTTCAACGGCGCGTCCAAGTCGTTCCTGACCGCGATCACCCAGACCGTGCGGCTGATCCGATCGAAGGGCGTCGGGATCTTCTTCGTCACGCAGACGCCCAAGGACGTGCCCGGCGACGTGCTCGCCCAGCTCGGCAACCGGGTGCAGCACGCGCTGCGCGCTTTCACGCCGGAGGACGCGAAGGCGCTCAAGGCGACGGTGTCGACCTTCCCCAAGTCGTCGTACGACCTGGGCGAAGTCCTCACCCAGCTCGGCACCGGCGAGGCCGTGGTCACCGTGCTGTCCGAGAAGGGCGCACCGACCCCGGTCGCGTGGACCCGGCTGCGGGCGCCCGAGTCGCTGATGGGGCAGGTCGACGCGGCGCGGATGCAGGCCGCGGTGGCCGCGTCGCCGCTGCTGGCGAAGTACGGCACCGCCGTCGACCGGGAGTCGGCGTTCGAGAAGCTCACCGCCGCCCAGCAGGCCGCCGTGCGGCAGGCCGCGGACCAGGCGCAGGCGGACGAGCGCGCCAAGGCCGACGAAGCCGAGCGGAAGGACGCCGCCCGGGGCGACGGGGACGGGCGGCGCCGCGGCGGCAAGCAGGATCGGACGATGGTCGAGCAGATCATGAAGAGTTCGGCGGTCAAAGGC
Organism: Yinghuangia aomiensis; assembly: GCF_039542225.1. Taxonomy (NCBI): domain Bacteria; kingdom Bacillati; phylum Actinomycetota; class Actinomycetes; order Kitasatosporales; family Streptomycetaceae; genus Yinghuangia; species Yinghuangia aomiensis. Next base: position 21,917 of record NZ_BAABHS010000055.1, read on the forward strand.
GCCGTCAACACCGCCGTGCGGGAGATCACCCGCAGTCTTTTCGGCACGGCCAAGCGGCGCCGCTGACACCCGCCGCTGACATACTCGGCCGGGTCGCCACCGTGCCCGACCCGGGGGAGAGATGTCCGCAAAGCCGCCCGTTCATTTGGTGATTGCCGCGTTGGCCGAACGCGACGCGGAGACGGCGGGGCGGGTGGTGCGCCGGGTGGCCGGTGCCATGGCGCCCGGCGCGTTCGCCGAACTGCTGGCGGTTCCGGTGGCGCTGCCCGACGCGTTCGTGCGGGTCGTCGCGGAGCACGGCGCGGCGGAGGACGTCGTCGCGCTGGCCGGCAACCCGCACCTGACCGCGCGGCAACTGGCCTGGCTCATCGAAGCGGGCGGCGAGGTCATACGCCGCAAGGCGTTCGATCCGGACCAGCCGCTGCCCTTCTCCGCCCGCACGCTCGCCGAGATGCGTGCGGAGGCGGAGGCATCGCCGGACGACGCGGATGCTCCGGGAGCGGCGCACGCCGGTGTGCCGGGGAACGCCGCCGACGGTGCCTGGCTGCGTATCCGGGAGGCGGATTGCGGTGCGGACGAGGCCGCCCGACTGCTCGCCGCGCACCCCGAGGTCGGGTACACGGCCAGGGTGCGTGCCGACCCCGCGCCCGGTTGGCGGTCCCGGCACGCCGACCTCCGGCCTCTCCTGCACGACCCCGACGTCCCGCGGGCGTCCAGCGCGGAGATCGCGCCGGCGGTCGAGTCCGCCCTCGCTCTCGGGGCCCTGGATCCCGCCGCGCTGTGGACCCGGATGTCCCCGGCGCTGGTCGCCGTGCAGGTGCTCGCCAAGCTCACCCGCGAGCACGCGGCGCAGTTCGCGCGAGAGTCGGACGTCGACGCGATGCTGCGCCCGCTTCTCGCCCGCACGCTCGGGACGAAGCCCGAGGCGTGGGCCGCGCTCGCGGCGCGCCTGGCCCGCGCCACGGTGCCGCTGTCCGAGCTGCTCGACGAGATCGCGGGCTCTCCGGACGACACCGCGGGCGCCGACGGCGCCGTCGGCGCCGCGCCGACGGTGATCACCGCGTCGGCGAAGGTCCGCCCCGCACTGCTCTTCCTGATCCGGCGCCTGGACATCGCGGATGTGGAGGCCGTGCTGCCGCATCTGGACGGCGATCTGGTCCGTGACCTGATCCAAGGCCACGTCCCCATCCCGGCCGAGGTGATCGACCTCGCGCACCGCAGCGGTCATCCGGTGCTCCTCGCGAAAGCCGCGGGGCACCAGCACTTGCGGGACACCGAAGCGCGCCGCCTCCAGGCGTACGAAGACCGGGCGCTCGACCGGATCCTCGCACTCAACAAGTCCGGGGTGAGCGCCGCCGTCCGGCGCGAAATCCTCGGCGGCGTCTCGCCGAGCGGCGGGCCGCGCCGGCCGATGGACCCGGAGCTGCGGCAGGCGGTCATCGACGACCCGGCCGCGGCCGAATGGTCGACCGCGGTCTACTCCGGCGACCCCGCGCTGGTCTGCGAGGCACTCCCGAAAGCCGCACGGCTGCGCCGCATCGACCAGCTCGACGTGGTCCTCGCGCTGTGGGAACGCGGCGGCGCGCAAGCGGTCGAGGGTGTCCTGACGTCGGTGCCGGACGGGCTGAGCGCGGTCATCGCCAAGAAGGCGGAAGCGGCGCTCGCCGCCGGGACTCGCGACACGCTGACCGCCGAACGCGCCAAGCTGCACGCCCGCGCCAAGCCGCCGGTGCCCCGGCCGCGCGACCAGTGGGACTACCCGCCGGACGAGCGGATCCGGGAGTTTCCGCTGGAAGCCCAGGACAGCCGCAATCAGTGGCTCCGGTTCGTGGACCCGGAGCCGCTCCTGGCCGTCGCCAACCCCGCGGCCGCGGCGCTGGCCGCGTTGCCCCGCCACTGCGCGGACGCCCGCGGCCCCGAGGTCTTCGCCGCCCTCGACTCCCACGCCGTCCGGCACTTGGGCACCGAGCCCGAGGCGTGGGCGGTGTTCGTGCAGCTCCTGCCGGAGTTCGCCGGCACGGTCGCCGAACTCGCCGAAGTGTGTGCGGCAGTCGGCACGCCGGCGGCGGGCGCCGAAGGCTGACCGGCCGGATCCGCCACCGGCCCCGCATGCCCGCGGGAATGCCGCGGCCGGGCGCCGGCCTCCGTCGGCACCCGGCCACCGTGTGTCCGTCCCGGCTCAGCCCCGCGGCATCCGCGCGAACGCGTCGATCCAGAACCGCTGCTTCTCCGCCGACTGCCCCACCAGGTAGCTCGACTTGAGCTTCGCCGGGAGGCAGGCCAGCAGGCGGGCGACCGTGTCGATGTGCTCGCGGAGCTGGGACAGCTCGGCGTTGGCGAGCACTTGGTGCACGACGTCCGTGTCGTTGGTGCCCTCGCCGGAGACCTCGTTGCCGGCGCGCAGGCGGGCTTCCCACGCCTCCAGGTCGGCGGCCAGGTCGCCGAGGCCGGTGCGCGGCTTGTCGGCGAGCCGGGCTTCCAGAGCGTTGAGCGGCACCGGGGCGTATTCGCCGTCGCCCAGGTAGACCTTCGCCATCTCCAGGTCCATGCCGCGCCGGTGGAGCTTGATGAGGCGTTCGAGGGTGCGCTTGGTGATCCACTCGCGGCCCTCGTCGTCGATGTCGCTCTTCCACCACTCCAGCACGGTCTCGGCGACCGGGCCGTAGGTGGCGATGAGCCACTCGTTGGCCGGGATGTCCTCCGGGCGGACCTGCAGCGACGCGGTGAAGCGGCTCGCCTGCGCGATGTTGTTGCGCGCGACGAGCATCTTGCGGCCGAGGTGGTACGGCGGGTTCTGCAGCGCGATCTGGGCGCGAAGCCCGGGAATCCGCCGCCCGGCGATCGACCACTCCTGGGTGATCTCCATGAGCTTGGCGAACGCCGACTTGTCCTTGGGCCGGTTGTACTCGTCCCACACGATGACCTTGTCGCCCGGCGCGGTGAAGCGCTGCGCGAGCAGGTTGTCGAGGGACCCGTCGATGGTGGGGACCGGCGCGCACAGGTCTTCCACGTTGGTGACGGGCAGCGAGAAGTAGATCGGGTCGTGGCCGAGTTCCTCGCGGACGACCTCGCGCACCACCTCGGTCTTGCCGCACCCGGGCGGGCCCTGGATGAGGACCGCCCAGCGGCGGGCGACCGCTTCGCGGACGACGCGGCGGACCGCGTCGGGGGTGTGGGCGTGGTTCGGGACGCCGAGCGCGGCGGCTATCCGGTCGAGGGTCTCGTCGGTGCGGTCCGGGCCGGGCGAGCCGTCCTTGAGCGGTTCGATCAGGCGCAGGCGGTCGCCGTTGAGCAGCGGGAGCCCCCATTCCAGGGGGAATCCGGCGAGCGCGCAGTCGAGGATGTGCTCGAGGGTGCGCGGCGACAGGAGCTGGCGCAGCGTGGGGGACAGCGCCGTCCACACCTTGAAGACACCGGTCAGGTCGGTGCGGGCGAACCGTTCGGCGAGCTTGATGCGCCAGGCGGTGTCCGTCGCGGTGATCTTGACGGTGACCATGCGGTCGAGGATCGCCAGGTCGCTGCGGCGCGCGGAGGTCTCGGTGAGGGACTCGTTGTCGGTGAGGAAGACGCCGATGCAGCCGAGCTCGCGCAGGTCGTACTCGCCGAGCGTCCAGTTGCAGGCGATCTGCATGAGCTGCGACTGGATGGTCTCGCCGGCCTGCAGCGCGTCGTCGATGAGCAGCACGAACTTGGTGCCGGGCCGCAGCTGCCGCATGATCAGCTGGCGCAGCACGAGTTCGTCGGTGCGGGGGTCCCGGACCGGCGCGTTGATCAGCAGGTCGTCGGGGGTGAGGTTGGCGGCCGGCACGAACACCAGCTCGGTGTCCGGGTAGTGCTCGGGGATGTGGGTGAAGAACGTGGCGGTCTTGCCGATGCCGTGCTCGCCGAAGATCTGCCCGGTCTGCCCGAGCTCGATCATCGCGTCGACGAACTCCTCGAGCTTGGACATGCCCTTCCAGCCGCGCGGCGCCTCGGGGTAGGTCGCGGTGGCCTTCCAGCGCGGGCGTGCCGGGCGGCTCCCGGTCTGCGGGGTGTCAGCGGTGATGGTCATGGGTCCTTCCGCACACAAGGCAGTCGTCACACAAGCAAGTCGTCGCACGGGCAGTCGTCGGCCGCGGGGTTCCGCGGTGGGGGCGGCGCGTACGCCGCGGGGTTTCCGGGCGGGACGGCGGTGGGTCAGTGGTCGCCGGTGACGACACGGTGGCAGGCCATCGGCGGGTTGTGCCGCTCGGGCCAGTCGTCGCCGCCGTCGGTGATCAGCCAGATCCACTTGTCGGGTTCGGCCGGGGTGATCGCCGGAGCGTAGCCGTCGGTGAGCATCAGGACGGCGTCGGCGGTGTCGTCGAAGCGTTCGCCGTCGACCGCGAGGCGGCCTTCGACGTAGTCGGCGACCTGCTGGAAGTCGGTGCCGCCGCCGCCGAACACGCGCTCGCCGGGCTTGAACGGCATGAGGGCGCCGTCGAAGCTCAGCCAGTGCGCTTCGACGCCGTCGGTGTGGCCGACCAGCTCGGTGAGCCAGTCGACGACGTGGGTGGGCATCGAGCCGGAGGTGTCGTAGGCGACGACGATGACCTTGGTGCGTTCCTGGCCGCGCCGGGCGAGCATCGGGTCGTGGCCGAGCGTGGCCAGCAGGGCGCCGCGCTTCTTCGGGTAGACCAGGCGTTCGCCGTCGCGCAGCTTGGACGCGAGGACGTCGACCAGCCACTGCTGCCACCAGTCGACCCGGCGGGTCTTCTGGGTCTCGCCGCGCAGGAAGCCCGCGCCGAGGTCGCCCCACAGTTTGCTGACGCTGTCGGTGGCGCCGTCGGTGCGCTTGAGCAGTTCGAGGAGTTCCTCGCGGGCCAGCCGCATGCCGCGGCGGGCGGACAGCAGGACGCCGCGCAGGACCTCGGAGGACACGCGGCGCACGGTCTCCGGGTCGAGTCCGTCGCCCTCTCCGGTGCCGTTGCCGAGCTGCAGGTGGATGCACAGCGGCGGCGGGACGGGCGGGTTCTTCATGCGCTTCAGCTCGGCGTAGACGAGGGCGTCGGTCTCGATGAACTCGTCGTACGGGAGCGGGGCCAGGTTCTGCTCGGTGAGGTCGGCGACGTAGGCCTCGTGCACCTTGCGCGGGTCGACGCCGGTGGGTTCCTCGGTGGCCTCGCCGGTGTCCGGGTCGGTGCGCCGCAGGGTCGGGAGTTCGGTGCGGCCGAGGCGGCGCAGGGCGACGTGGTTGATCGTCACTTCTGCGGCCAGGGTGAACACCGGGTCGGCGCGCAGCTCCGGGTCGGCGAACAGGTGGCGCTGGATGAGGTGCCGGGCTTCGTGGAAGAGCACGAACTTGACGCCGTCCAGGCCGAGGGCGACGAAGAAGTCCGGGTTGTAGAGCAGCAGGCAGGTGCCGTCGCCGGAGGCCATGACGGCCGCGGTATCGATGGCGGTGGTCGGAATCTGGTGGTGGCACTTGGTGTAGAGCCACGAGGCGATGACGCTGGCCTGCATGCCGAAGTCGAGCAGCGCCTGTTCTTTGAGCTCGCGTGCGCGGGCGACGGTCTCGTCGTCGGCCGGATCCCAGGCCTCCAAGGCCCGGCGGTCGGTCAGTTGGACCACCAGCGGCTTGGCGGCTTTGGTGTCGCCGTATGCCATGTCGATCACCTCCCCTCGTGTAGTGCAGATGGTTCCAGTCGGGGCTGACACCCGTCCAAGCAATTGACGCGCGGGCGGTGGGCTGGGGTTCCGGCTTCGTCGCGTCCGGTTGGCCGGGCCGGGAGTCGGGGGTGCGGGTCGGGGTGCGGGGTGCGGTTGCGGGTCAGGCGCTCACCGCCTCGACGGTATCGGCGAGTTCACGGAGGGTGCCGTGGAAGTCCGGGAGGAGGTGGGCGGCGATCACCCAGGCTTCCACGTCGTCGGTGAAGCGGGCGAACAGGGTGTGCAGGTGTGCGGCGGCTTCGGCGTGGACTTCGGGGAGAACGGCGTGCACGTCGGCGAGGGCGTCGAAGGCGCGGGCGGCAGGGTGGGCGAGGTCGACGAATTCGGCGGCGGTGATGTCGTGGTCGGCCAGCGCGGTCAGGTACCAGGCGGGCTGCGGGGTCTGCCAGGCCCGGTGGGCTATGCGCAGGGGATGGCGCAGTGCGGTCAGCGCGTACGGCCGACCGCGGCCGCCCATGATGTCGGCCGCCACGGGGATCGCATGGCAGGCGGCGAGTCTCAGGGAATCGGGGCACGCGAGGTTGTTGGCCAGCACGGCCAAGGTGCGCTCGGGAAAGGGGTCGCGGGCATGCGCCGTCTCGATGGCCGGCCACGCACCGGCCGGAATGGGGAGGTCGGCAGCCGGCGGTTGCGCGCGTAGGGCCGCGACGACGTCTTCGGGCGACGTGCCGTCGTCCCCCGGAGCGGGCGTCCAGCGCGGGAATTCCGCGAGGACGAGGTCGACGACCGCGGGGTCAGGGTGCGCGAGCATGCGGCGCATGCTGCGGCGCGTTTGGAGGAGCTGCGGGACGAGCGTCTTGGCCATGGCGGGGGCGGCGCGCAGGGCGGGGACGACCAGCGATGCGGGCAGCCCGGGCATCTGCGCGAACGTGCTGAGCATCGCGACCGGGGCGCCGCGCACGATCCGGTCGGCGATCCGCGGTGGCGCGTAGCGGAGCAGGCCGGCGGGACTGGTGAACTCCCAGTGCACGGCGCGGCCGGGGGCGGCCCCGACCGCGGGGGTGGTCGCCGGGTCGCGGACGGCGGCGCACAGTTCCGGGAAGGTGCCGGGGAAGTAGGGGCCGACCGTGACGAGCCGCTGCCAGGCGTCCGTGTCGTCGCCGGGCAACAGGGCGGAGGCCTCGTGGAAGAGGAGGCGGATGGGGTGCAACCACTTGCCGTAGGTCGTGGCGTAGCGCTCCAGGACCCGGACGGCCGACCACGCGGGTGTGGCTTCGTGGAGCACTTGGTACGGGGTGACCACGCCGCGCTGGAGGGCGGCGGCGAGGGTGGCCGTGCCGTGCCCGCGGCGGCTGGTGGAGTGCGCGGTGACCAGGGCCAGGGCGGCGTGTGCGGGGCAGTCGGGGCGGGCGACGAGGCCGGCGCCGATGACGTCGGGGAAGGGGGCGCGGCGGTGTTCGGCGGTGATGAGGTCCCAGTCGGTGACGACGACGCCGTCCAGGACGTAGCGGGGGTCTTTGCCGCGGCCGGAGCGCAGCCGGGCGATGACGTCGCCGGGGGCTTGGCCGGCCGGGGGTTCGGGCGGGGGCGGTTGCGGGAGGTCGAGGCGGGTCGCGGCGGCGGCCCGCGTCGGCGGGTCGGCGTACCGCAGGAGCGGGTGGCCGTCCGCAGGGGTCATGCGGCCGCCCGGGCGGTGGCGGCGAGTTCGGCGAGGGTGGCGGCGGGGCGGTCGGCGAGCATCCGGGCGAGGATCGTCCAGGCGTCGAGGGCGTCCGCGGTGTCGCCCAAGGTGTCGCCGAGCAGGCGGGCGACGGCGCGGGCCAGCGGGGGATGGTGGGCGGCCGCGTCGACGGTCTGGGCGGCGTCGGAGACCGCGGTGAACTCGTCCGCGGTGATGGCGCCGGACTTCAGGGCCGCGAACGCGTTGTCCCAGACGAGCGGCGCGTCGCCGAGGACGTCCGTGACGAGGGGGCGGTGCCAGGCGAGGGCGGCGCCGTGGATCGAGCGGCGGCCTTCCGAGGGGTCCGCGGCGTCCCGGTGCAGGCGGCCCAGCTCCAGGGGGAAGTCGGGGCGTTGGGCGAGGGAGTGGACGACGTAATTGGCGATGCCGCCGCTGCGGACCCGGGTGAGGACGTCGCTCCAGTCGAGTCCGGGATCGCCGTGCACGTGGTCGTGTGTGGAGCCCTGCACGGTGTAGGCGAAGTTCGGGTCGGACAACAGCTTTTCCGTCGTACGCCGGTGCTCGGCAAGGGCCTCGGCGATCGGTGCGGCCGACCCCGTCTCGCGCGCGGCGGCCACCGCGTCGCCGGGCAGCCCGTCGAGGGCGGCGAGTCCGTGCGTTTCGGCGATGCGTGCCGCGGCGCGCAGCTGCCGGATCCCGGCGGCTCTGCCGGTCGCGGTCGCGGCGTGCCGGAGGAGTTCGAGGTCGGGTGAGGCGAGCAGCGGCCAGATGTCGAGGTTGCGGGCCTGGCGGAGTTCGGTGCGCAGGTCGTCGGTGATGCCGTCGATGGACAGGATGTATTGGCGGAGCGCGAACGGGCAGCGCGGATTGCGGTAGGCGGTCGAGGCGATCTCCCGGTCGCCGGACAGCACCAGCGGGGTGAGCAGGTCCTGGCGCAGGTCGGGGTTGGCGGCGAGGACGCGGTGGGTGAGGGGGCCGCCGTGCGCGAGGGCGTGGTCGGCGACGTCCTGCGGGAGTTCGCGGGCGCCGGCGACCGGGGCGAGGTGCTCGTCGGAGAGGAATTCCAGTGCTGCGGCGGTGTGTTCGGGCCCGGCGATGCCGATGAGCGTGGCGTAGGCCCAGGCGGCCTGGCGGCCGGGGCGTTTGGCAGCGGAATCGGCGGACGGCGGTTCTGCGGCGAGGAGTTCGGCGGCACTGCCGGTGAAGTCGGGCAGTGCGGCGTACAGGTGGCGCCAGCCGCCGGGGTGGGCGAGGTGCCGGAGCAGCAGCGGCCGGATCAGCCGGATCGCGTGTGCTTGGGCGGCGACCGCTTCCACGCCGCCGTGCACGAGGGCGGTGAGGGCGAGCCGGGCCGGGCGTGCGGTGGTGAGCAGGTGTTCGGGGGCGAGCGACCCGGCGGCGAGTCCGCGCAGGAGGACGGTTTTGGTCAGGGTGTCCTCATCGACCGCCGTGCAGTGCGCGAGGACGTCGGGTCCGGGGTCGCCGACGAACTGCACGGCGCGCGGGTGGGTGTCGAGCAGGGCCGCGCGGAACGCGTCGGGGCAGCGGGGGTGTTCGACGAGGGCGACGGCGGCGCCCCAGGGCAGCGGCGCGGCCAGGTGCCGCATGTGGAGGGTCTGCCAGCCGGGGTGGAGGACGTTCCGCAGCAGCCCGCGGCCGTGTGCGGTGCGCTTGGCGAGGCTCAGCCGGTCGAAGAGCGTCTCGGGCCGGGCTTCCTGGGCGACGGCCTGGTCCAGCGTGCCGGGGCGGCTTCGGCCGTGGACGATCTCTTCGGCGGTGCCGGGCGGCAGGCCGTGCGGTATCCGCACCGGAGCGGTGTCGAGGACATGGCGCACTTGGGCGCGCCGGTTGTGGAGGGCGCCGAGCCGCCACGCGGCGTGCGCGCGGGTCAGCTCGCCGCCGTAGGCGGCGCCCACCGCGCCGGACACCAAGGCCCAGAACAGCAGGTCGGGATCGGCCGCGGACAGCGCGGCGTGCAGGTCGTCGCGGGCGCCCTCGGCGAAGATCCGGTCGCGGAGTCCGGCGGCGAGCGGCAGCAGCTCGGGCGTGTCCGGAGGCCGGGGCGCGAACCGCCGCTGCGCGAGGACCGCCTGCCGGAGCGCGGGCCAGTCGCTGCGGGCGAACAGCACGGCGTTGACCTCGGGGTCGTCGCGTTCCAGCAGCCGCAGCAGCAGGTCGGGGTCGCCCGGCCCGTTCCGCGGCCATTTGCGCACGTGGTACGGGCCGACGACACCGTCCGTGTCGCCGCGCCGCACCGCGTGCTCGACCAGCGCCGGCGGCAGTGCGGTGTTCGACCCGACCGGACCCGGCCCCGGCACGCCGAGCCGGCCCAGCACGTCGGCGCCCAGGTCGCGGCCGGTGTGCCAGAACAGCGCGCGCGGCGCGGAATCCATGCGGTCCCTCTTCTGTCGCAGCATCGGTCGCGGCCTCGTGCGGGGCGGATGTGCGGCCGCCCGTGCAGGTCCCACATTGTGTCCCGGAGGCGGTGCGCCGGGCAGCCCGGTTTTCGGCGCGTTGCCGCGGCGCCCCGGGCGATTGCGGCGATGCTGGGGACGGGCCCGGCCCCGGGTCCGCGCCGTTCCGAAAGGCCGGGTCCGATGACCGCCGACACGCAGCAGCTCAGCCGGGAACGCCAGGACTTCCTGCAGACCCTGGCCAAACACCGCGGCTTCCTCCGCTACACCACGGAAGGCCTGACCGACGCGCAGGCCGCGCAGCGCACCACGGTCAGCGAACTGACCCTCGGCGGGCTCGTCAAGCACGTGGCGGACGTGGAGGCGCGGTGGATGCGGTTCGCGGTCGGCGGCGCGGCCGCGATGCGCAGCGAACCGGTCGACTGGGAGAACCAGTTCCGCATGGGCGAGGGCGAGACGCTGGCCGGGCTGCTGGCCGCGTACGACCGGGTCGCGGCGGCCACCGACGAACTGGTCGCCACCCTTCCCGACCTGGACGAGGCGCACCCGCTGCCGGAAGCGCCGTGGTTCGAGCCCGGCGCGAGCTGGTCGGTGCGCCGGGTGCTGCTGCACGTCGTCGCGGAAACCGCGCAGCATGCCGGGCATGCGGACATCCTCCGCGAGGCGATCGACGGGCAGAAGACGATGGGCTGACCCCGCCCGGCCGACGACGCGGTTCCGCACCGCCCGCCCGCGCGGGCCCCGGCCGGTGTGCCGGGGCCCGCGTGCGGTCAGGAGCCGTCCGGCACCTGGATGCCCAGGGCGGCGAGCCGCTTGGGGTCGGCGATGATGTGCAGCTCGGCGACCTTGCCGTCGGCGAACGTGTACGCCATGAGCGCCGTGGGCTTGCCGTCCGTCTCGCTGAGCAGCCCCACCGCGCCGTTGACGACCACGACCCGGCCGCTGGTGACGAACTTGCCGTACATGACGGCGCGTCCCGCCACCGCCGCGGCGCCGCGCACGTATTCCAGGACGCCCACGCCGGTGTCCACGCGCAGGACGATGCCCGGGTCGAGGATCTCCAGCAGTGCTTCGAAGTCGCCGCCGCGCGCGGCGGCCAGGAACGCGTCGACGACCTTGCGCTGCCGCGGCAGGTTCGGCTCGCCGCGCGGCACTTCGCCCCGCACCTTGCGGCGGGCCCGGCTGGCCAGCTGCCGGGTGGCGGCGGGCGTCTTGTCCACGATCGGCGCGATGTCGTCGAACGGCACCGCGAACATGTCGTGCAGCACGAACGCGACACGTTCGGCGGGCGGCAGCGTGTCGAGCACGACGAGCATCGCCATGCCGATCGAGTCGACCTGCTCGGCCTCGTGGGCCGGGTCGCTCGGTGCGTCGGTGACCACCGGGTCGGGCAGCCGGGTCTCCAGCGAGTCCTCGCGGCGCGAGGTGCGGGACCGCAGCATGTCCAGGCACACCCGGCCGACCACGGTGGTCAGCCAGCCGCCCAGGTTGTCCACCCCGGACACGTCCGTGCGGCTGAGCTTGAGCCAGCCTTCCTGGACGGCGTCCTCGGCGTCGCTGAGCGAACCGAGCATGCGGTAGGCGACCGCGCGGAGGTGGCTCCGGTTCTCCTCGAACCGGGCGGCCAGCTCGCCCTGGGTGGCGGGCACGGGGTCAGCCGGCCTTGCGGTCGGCGAGGACATACGCCGCGGCGGCGACGCCGCCGGACACCGCGAACACCGACGGCCAAGCGCCGATCTTCTTGGCGAGCGGGTGCGACGCGCCGAACGCGGCCGTGTACAGGCCGGTCAGCGCGACCGCGGTCGGGACGCCCGCGCTGCGCGCCCACTGCTTGGCGGCGACCGCGCCGGCGGCGGCGAGGACGGCGCCGCCGAGCGGGCGCTGCTTGCTGAAGCGGGCGACGGCGTAGCCGCCGACCAGGCCGGTCGCGGCGATGGCGGCGGTGGGAATGCGGGCCATGGGTGCTCCTCGGGCGTGCTCGGGTCCTGCGCGTCGGCCGGCCCGCCGCCCGCGGACGGGTCCCGCGGACACAGGTGACCGGCCGGTACGAACGTAGCCCGCCGCGGACCCGGGCGCGTCGGCGGCGTCCGGTTCACGCGGTGCCGGGCCGTCCGTGCGGCGGTTCCGGGGCTGCGATGCGGTACCCATCGCAAAGCTTGACTGGTACAACGACCGGGTCGGGTGCGCGCCCGATGCCCATGCCGTACTCGGTGCCGTACTTGGAGGATGCCATGCCCAACCCCACGTTCCGGCTCGACGGCAAGGTGGCCGTGGTCACCGGCGGCAGCAAAGGCCTCGGCCGGGCGATGGCGCTCGGCTTCGCGGAGGCGGGCGCGGATGTGGTGGTGTCCAGCCGCAAGGCCGACGCGTGCGAGGCGGTGGCCGCCGAGGTCCGGGCGCTGGGCCGGGCCGCGCTGGCGGTGCCGTGCCACGTCGGCGACTGGGACGCGTGCGCGGCGCTCGTGGACCGCACGGTCGCCGAGTTCGGCCGGATCGACGTGCTGGTCAACAACGCGGGCATCGCGCCGGTGGCGCCGTCGCTGAAGGCGGTCACGCCCGAGCTGTTCGACAAAACGATCGGCGTGAACCTCAAGGGCCCCCTGCGGCTCACCGCGCTGGCCGCCGAGCACATGCCGTCCGGCGGCACGGTGATCAACATCAGCTCGAAGGCGTCGACCCATCCGACCCCGCTGACCACGGTGTACGCGGCGGCGAAGGCCGGGCTCAACGCGCTGACCATCGCCACCGCGCAGGAGCTGGCGCCATGCGGTATCCGGGTCAACGCGATCGTCTGCGGCATGTTCCGCACCGACAGCCTGGCGCGTTCGCTGCCCGACGAGGCGGCGGAGCGGGCGATGGCCGGCCGTGTCGCGCTGGGCCGGATCGCCGACCCGACGGAGATCGTCGGCACCGCGCTGTACTTGGCCACCGACGCGTCGGGCTACCTGACGGGACGGCTGATCAGCCTGGACGGCGGCGGGAGCGCCTGACCGCGTCCCGCCCCGCGCGGGTCTTCCACCCGCGGCCTCCGACTCCTATCATGACCGGACTTTCGACCACGGAGTACGAATACTCATACCCGCGGGAGCGTGGTGCGCTATGTGGAAGCCCGACGACCTCGTCCTGTGCGCCGGCACCGTCCTCGGCAGCGGCTTCCGCGAGCGCGTCGAAGCGGCCGCCGCGGCGGGCTACTCCGGCATCACGCTGTGGGCCCAGGACTGGCGGCAGGCCCAGGACGCGGAAGGCCTGACGCCCGCCGACATGCGCGCCATGCTCGACGACCACGGCCTGCGGATCGGTGAGCTGGACGGTGTCACCGACTGGCTGCCGGGCCCCGTCTCGGCGGGCGAGTACGCGGTGCCCGCCGACCTCTTCTGGGAGATCGCCGAAGGCGTCGGCGGACGCTCGCTCAACGTCGTGGAGATCGCCGGAGCGCACGTCGAACCGGAGGCCGCCGCCGAGGCGTTCGCCGCGCTGTGCGACCGGGCCGCGGACCACGGGCTGCTCGTACACCTGGAATTCCTGCCCTGGTCCGGCATCCCCGACCTCGCCGCGGCGGTCCGCATCGCCGCGCTCGCGGACCGCCCCAACGGCGGCGTCCTCCTGGACACCTGGCACCTCTACCGGTCCGGCGGCAGCGCCGCCGACCTCACCGCGGACGCCGCCCGGCACATCGTCGGCATCCAGATCAGCGACGCCCCGGCGCCCGCCCGGTCCGACGCGGACGCCGCGGCGATGATGGACGAGACGATGAACCGCCGCCTGCCGCCCGGCGAAGGCGCCGCCGATGTCGCCGGAGTGCTGCGGGCCCTGCGCGCCGCGGGCGTCGACGCGCCCGTCGGCGTCGAGGTGTTCTCCGCGGAACTCCGCGACGCCGGAACGGCCGAGGCCGCCCGCCGCTGCGCGGAGGCGACCCGGACCGTGCTGGCCGCGGCGCGCTGACCTGCCTTTCGGGGCACTACCAGTGCACGTGCAGGCGCTCCGGCAAGCGCTTCATGAAGCCCGTCCGCCAGACGAGTTGCTCGACCGGCACGGCCAGCCGCAGGTCCGGCATACGGGCGAGCAGGGTCTCCACCGCGATCTCGGCGTGCTTCTTGCCGAGGGCCGTCGCCGGGCAGTAATGCTGTCCGCCGCCGAACGACAGATGGGCGCCGCTGTTCTCCCGGGTCAGGTCGAAGGTGTGCGGGTCGGGGAAGGCCTCCGGGTCGAAGTTGGCGCCCTCGACCAGCACCAGCACCAACTCGCCCCGCTTGACGTGGGCATCGCCGAGCGTGACGTCCTCCAGCGCGATGCGGGGGAGTCCGTCGCCGATCGACAGGTTGATGCGCAGGAGTTCGTCCATCGCGGCGGGGATCTTCTGCGGATCGCCCCGTAGTTCGTCGCGCACCTCGGGATGCTGGATCAGCGACAGCAGCGCCATGGTGAGGAACGCGGACGTCGAGATCACCCCGGCGCCGAACAGCCCGAGAAGTAGCTGTTGCCGGGGGAGACCCCGATGACCGCGTGGTCGCCCTCGGCGTGGATGACCGCGCAGTGCGGGGTGAAGGGGCGGACGTCGAAAGGGGCGGCCGGGGGGGCGGAGCGGATTTCGAAGGTGTCGAAAGTATCGGTCGCGGTCGTCAACGGGAGAGCGTCCCTCGCCTGCGCCACTAGTACTGCAACGGTCTTTCCGTGACGGTTTGTCTTCGCGGTCGTTGATGCGGTCATGGGTGGGGTCGTCGATGATGTCCGTGTGTGGGCTGGGGAGTTGGAGAGGGTGCATGGGTGTTTCGTGCGCCGGTTTGGCAGGGTGGAGCCGCGGGAGACGGCGCTTGCCTATATGCGTGGGCTGGTCGCGCCGTTGGAGCGCAAGAACGGGTGGACGCTGGCGGAGGAGGCCGGGCATGGCGGTCCGGACCGCATCCACCGGCTGCTGAACCGAATCGACTGGGATGCCGACGCTGTTCTGGACGACGTGCGCGGCTACGTCGTCGAGCACCTCGGTGATCCCGAGGCGGTGCTGATCGTGGACGACACCGGGTTCTTGAAGAAGGGCACACGCTCCGCCGGGGTGCAGCGGCAGTACTCCGGAACCGCGGGCCGCACGGAGAACTGCCAGGTCGGGGTGTTCCTCGCCTATGCCACCGCCCGGGGCCGCACGTTGATCGACCGGAGGCTGTATCTGCCGACGTCGTGGACCGAGGACCGCGAACGGTGCCGGGCGGGCGGGATCGGCGACGGGACCGGGTTCGAGACGAAGACGTCGATCGCGCGGGCGATGGTCGCCCGCGCGATCGACGACGGCATCCCGTTCCGGTGGGTGACCGCTGACGCCGGCTACGGCTACAGCAAGGGCTGGCGCTCCGAACTCGAACGCGCCGACGTCTTCCATGTGATGGCGACGACCCGCCACGACACGGTGGTCACGCGTTGGGCGGTCGACCACCCCGTCCGCGACTTGTTCCCGGGCTTGCCGCGGCAGAAGTGGAAGCGCCGTTCCTGCGGTGACGGCGCCCACGGCCGCCGGGTCTACGACTGGGCCCGTGTCGAAGTCCGGCCCTGGCACCGCCCCGACCGCAGGCATTGGGTCCTGGCCCGCCGCAGCGTCGCCCGGCCCGACGAGGTGTCCTACTACATCGCCTACTGTCCCGCCGACACCACACTGGACCAGCTCATACGCGTCGCGGGCAGCCGTTGGGCGGTCGAGGAGTGCTTCCAGACCGCGAAGCAGGAATGCGGCCTGGACGACTACCAGGTCCGCCGCTACGACGGCTGGCACCGCCACATGACCCTCGCGATGGCCGCCCACGCCGCCCTCACCGTCGCACGCGCCCGAGAACTGGACACCGGGAAAGCAGAAACGGATCCTCCGGCCTCGTCCACCTCAGCCTCGCCGAGATCAGACGCCTGATCCACCGCCTCACACAACGGCAACCAGCCCCCGTCGAACACATCCTCCACTGGTCCCACTGGCGCCGACGACGCCAACACCAAGCCCGCACCAGCCACTACAAACGACGAGGACACCCGCTCCCCACCTGACAGCACAAACACCGTTGCAGTACTAGGGCGCGTATCTGGTTGTGATCAACGAGTGGCTCGGGTGAGGTCGTTGATCCAGATCATGGAGGCGCGCAGGTGGAGGCCGGCGAGGTAGCTTTCCGGGGTCTTGTCGTACCGGGCCGCGATGC
>NZ_BAABHS010000056.1:0-36991 GCF_039542225.1 Yinghuangia aomiensis
CTTACCACCGCCGCCGTCGACAAGCCTCGCTAGGCCGACTGACCCCGGTCGAATACGAAACCGTCATGGCCGCGCCAGCCGCCCGGGCTGCGTGACCGCACCTGTCACCCAAACCTGCATCAGACCCGACCGCCGACTCGGCGCCGCAACGGTCGCCGACGAGATGACGGCCCACATCGCGCAGGTCGACCAGTTGCTGAAACACGCGATGCTGCCGACCCAGCGCGCGGGACTTGCGCACGTGCTCGCCGACGCGTCCGCACTGGCCGGCTGGCAAGGCGTAGATCGCGGCACGCTCCCCCAGTCCTGGGAACACTTCGAGCGTGCGAAGGCAGCCGCAATGCTCGCCGACGACCCGAGCATTCAGGCGTTCGCCACCGGCGAGCAGGCATATGTGCTCCTGGACTTGGGCCAAGCCGAGAGCGCACTACAGCTCATCGAGTACGCGCATGCACAGAACCGCAGCAAGTTGCCAGGTCTCATGCATAGTTGGTTACACGCCGCCGAAGCCGAGGCACACGCCGCCCTCGGACACGAACTCGACTCGTTGCGCTGCATGGACCTTGCAGCCGCGGCCCTGCCGGCGGACCCAGACGACCCGAACTTGCCCTACCTCGCGCTCAATCTCGTGCACCTCGCGCGGTGGCGTGGCTCGTGTCTCGTTCAGTTGGGGGACAGCCAGGTAATCGACAGCCTCACGGATGCCCTAACCGGGATGAACGGCTTCACCCGAGCAACTGCCGGACTCCGGTGCGACCTTGCAGAAGCCTTGATCGCGCAAGGCCGCACCGACGAAGCCAAGACTCACCTTGCCGAGGCCCAGAAGCTGATCACCGTCGCCGGTTCAGCGCGACAGCGCCGCCGCTACGTTCGCCTCTCAGCCCGCGTCTGACTCCACATCGACCGCAGCGCCGTTGCGCGACGCAAGCACGTGCAACAGGCCGATCAACACACCCGAGTTCCAGATCCGCCCCTTGGCGATCAGGCCCGGGATCTCAGCGAGCGGCACCCACTCCATGCGTGCCATCTCGGTGACTTCGGTCGGCTCCGCGATCTTCTCGGCGCCCTCACCGACGAACACGTCATGCCACGAGTCGACCATGCCGACCATGGGCTGAAAACGCGAGACGTGCCGGAACGTCTTCGGCCGGTAGCCGGTCTCTTCAAGCAGCTCCCGGAGCGCCGTCTCCTCCGGGTCCTCCCCTTCGTCGACCAGGCCGCCGGGGATCTCCCACCCCCACCGATCCGACACGAACCGGTGTCGCCACATCATCAGTACCCGATCCTGATCATCGATCAGGACGGTCATCGCTGCCGCCCGCAGCTTGATCACGTGATGCTCGAAGCGGTCCCCGTCCGGCAGTTCGACATCCGTCAGGAAGACGCGCATCCACTCGTTGTCATAGATGATCCGCTCGCCATGGACGACCCAGGCGGAGGACTTGTCGTCATCTTCTGTAGCCACGAGGCGACGCTACCGGGCCGTGTGCGTTTCCGTGCGGCTCCGGTCGAAGATCAGCCATGCTGCGGATGGCCGGGCAAGTCGCTTATCCACCCAGGCCGGATGACAGTGGCCTCAGCCAGTATGTCCGCCATGAGCTACGACCTTGCCGTTTGGGAAGGCGAACGGCCGGCCGATGACAAGGCGGCTGGCGAGACGTTCGCCCACCTCTACGCGACGTACGTCGACACCGACGACGTTCAAACGCCCACGCCTGTCATCGCGAAGTACGTCGCTCTTCTTCTGGATCGCTGGCCCGACTTGACCGACGACGAGGACTCACCGTGGTCAACCGGGCCGTTGATCGGCGAAGCCCGAGGGCCACTCATCTACTTCCCGATGGCGTGGAGCCGGGCGCAGGAGGCATCCATCTTCGCCGCCGACGTGGCCAACTCGCTTGGTCTCGTCTGCTTCGACCCTCAGGAACGGCGCCTCCGCCCCTGAGGCAGCGCCCCTTGCCGCGACGCCCATTGATCACTGCCGAATTAATCTCTACTGGATCAAGGGCGCGCCCGCGAGCGGTCGCGCCTGCCGCCGCGCCGGCGCGGGCCGCGCCGGGCGTGCGGCGCGGACGCCGGTCCCGCCGCGGCCCGACCTGCGCAGCGGCGCGCGAACTGTCGAAAGGCGAGGCCTGGTTCAGAGTTATAGCCGCAGCTTTGCTGCGAGGCCTCTGGGGGGGCGCCAAACGACCTGACGGCCGTTACCCGGGCGCCCTCGCTCCAGCGTGGTGCAGGCGATGACTCACCACGAGCTGTCAACGTGCGTCCCATAGGGCCCGTTGGCAGTGACGTCGCGCCCTGCGCGCGAAACCCACGGCACGCCACCCGGGCCCCGGCATGCCGTGAACCGGGTATCGGAGCGGCTCATTCCCGGCTCTCGACGGTACGCCGAAATGACTTTGCCCCCTCTACCGGCCCACGTAGCCGCCGGTTACCCAATTCTTCCACGCCATAGCCCGTGACCATGCAAGGATTACGCAACATGGCACTAGCTAGAGAAAGTGATTCCGCATGCCCGCGCCAAGCCGACCGATAGTTTCCCCGCTAACCATAGAGGAAATCTCGCAAAGAATTGAAAAACTGCGCCCCGAAAAAGATAGCCACATTGCGAATCAGCATGTTGTATCGCGGGCCATCTTGCGCAAATTCAGCACAAAAATAAAGAGTCAGATAAATCTCATCAAATTCAACTTGCGATACTCCAACTTTTCCCTCAAGGGCACGCAAGGATGCGGACGAGTACGGGACTATGCCCGATTCGCTTCCGCGTCGCTGGAGCGAAAATGGAATTTGATTGAGAACCGAATAAGTCCTTCACTCAAATCGATAGAAGAGGGTTCCGCTCTGTCGAGCGCAGCCACCTTGGCAGATTTGCGCGAAATTGTGGTCCTACACTACGTGCGCAGCAAGCGCACTTACGAAATCCATCAACGGTCCCGGCTCAAGCATTTGGGTCACGCAGCAGAGCTATACGGAGAAGCCCTTCAGCACCCCGAGGAGCTGTTCAGGATGTTCTACAAGCGTTTCGGATTCTATGCCGCAGGCCCTGAAGCCATCTTTAAAATGCTCGACCAGATGATCTACTCCCAGACTCCCGACCTAGAGAGCGGAGCCGTATTTCGAGTAATGGTAGAAGACCACTACGACAAGGTTAGATCTATTGTCGAAGATTGGGGGGTTCAAATCTTGTATGCTTCAGACGGCGAACTCTTGATAGGGGATAACCCCGCACTCTCAATTAGGAGGTCGGAAGATCCGGCGTCACCTCCAATGCAAGTCCCCATAGGCGAGGCGGAAATTGTATTCATGCCCATTAGCCCTAAACATTTGCTCTGCTTGGGTGGGCAAACAGAGTCAGGCGACCTTGATGCGAACAGCATCTTCGAAAGCAATCAACTCCAGCTGCTCTATGCGCACAGTGAGGCGTACTTCCGTCCCGAATCTGGGCTAGAAGACTTCGCCTTACGCTTCTGTCAACACACAGCACGTTCGCCAGAATTTCAACAGGGCGCCCATCGTGATTCTTAGACTCCTCACACACTCGGAGTTCAGATTCCCGACCGCCAATCTGCAATCACACCAGGGTGGCGCTCAAGGGCCTCATGCATATTGTGCGCCAGCATGAGAAGCGGAAGTTCCGTTTCCCTCTCCTCGCCCGCCAATCTGACGAAGGCAGCGGAGAACTCTTCCCGCGACGGCCGTTCATTGAATTCCCGCATTGCACGTATCAAAACCCACTGCAATCGCATGGCGCTTTCCTGCTGCTGCGTGGTGGTACACATGCGATGTATCTCGCGCCACATAATTCCCCTAGGGGAAGGATTGGATTGGATTTTGTAAGCAGTCCATGCGCCACGGCGAATTTTCCAAGCCCGACGCCTACTTGACTTCCGTGCTCCCTTCTTTCCAGCAACGGAGACCGCGCCGCGGACAACGATTCCACTGCCTTTGGATTCGGAAAGCTCCTCCGGAATTACACTCCAGTAATCCAAGATAAACGACACTCGATGATATGGGTCAATCCGAACCACCATATCCGTGGTCGCGTCATCTATTCCGTACCCCTCCAACTGGAACGTGCGGGGAGTGACCGCATATTTGCGTTTCGCGGTACCGTAAATCGCCAATGAAGGCGAATATACGGTAACGGCTGCACGCCCAGGGTTCTCAACAACGAGTTGGGCAACCTCCATGCTCGTATTTCCAAGCTCGCCGGAGAGTTCCCAGATTCCGCTTCGGTTAACTCGAAAACTATGACCGAGCTCCCACGCAGCAGCATTGAGCGATACTCGCACACGCCCGCCATCGAGCATATGCTTCGAAACCTGCCATGCGAGAGCGCAGGTCGCAATGACGAAGCTCATGCCCGCGATAATGGCAGCAATTGTCGCAACTGGGAGGCCCATCAACTCTGGTGTAGCTGCAGCGATTTTCACCCCGTCAGGCTATCCCCAAGACCCCATACAAATCTGGCAGTCTCGGCAAGTCACGTCCGGATCTCGACACACACTGAGCATGACTACGCGGCTCTCCCCATTCGGAGTCATATGCAGTCCGCAGCAGCCCGATGTGTTATATCATCTACACATCTAGGATATTTAGGAAATATTGTCATGATTTTTACCCAAAGATGAATAGAGCCCCTGATTCGGGCATGGTGTCAGCACCACGACGTAACCTTCTTGCCTATGAGCGATGCCTTCGCCGTGGTAGCAGTGATCATCAGTCTCGGAGCGCTGGGGTACAGCCGCCTCCAAGCCCTATACAGCCGCAAGCAGCTACTCCTTGCCGAGCGCATCCGCAAGGAAGCTACTGACCCCTACGTCGTGGTCGACGTCGAGCCGAGGGCTGGTGGGTCCGGGCTGTTGGTCTTCTACATCCAGAACATTGGCGCAACCATCGCCCGCAACGTCCACGTGGATGTCACACCTCCATTGCAGAGCGGTGAACGCGACGACTGGGACGAGAAGCTTGCGCGGGCACTCAGCCGGCCCATCCCACACTTGCCCCCGCGGCGACGCCTGGAGTGGTTCTTTACCTTCGGGCCGCGCTATCTACAGAACCCCGATGTGCCGCGTCAGTACACCGTCACAGTGACCTCGGATGGTCCATCTGGGGCTGTGGAGCCGATGACATACATCATTGACCTCGATGTCATCCGAGGCATGGCGCTCGACCGCGAGTCGATCGTTGCCAAGCTCGATCTCATTGCCGAGAACACGAACGCGCTCAAGAAGCTGCCGCCCCGATGAGCGGACCGGTCGGCAGGGCTGGCGTGCCAGATGCGTCGGTCGTCGGCGGTCAACGCCGGAGACGACGCAGGCTGACGATCAAGGACTTAGATGGCTCCTCTGCAGGTCAGGCGGCGGATTGGGCGGATCGCGCACGTGATTCCCAAGCTCAGAGCGCCAGTTCAGGATTCGTTGCGGGTTAAGGTTGCGGCGTTGCTGCGAGGCGCCTGGGGGCGCCACACGACCTGACGGTCGTGACCGGGGCGCGCTCGTTCCAGCGTGGTGATGTTGACCGCTCATCATGCGCCGTTGGCCTACGTCGCGTACGGCTCACCTTGGTGGTGGCGTTGCGCTGCCCTGCGCGCGAAACCCACGGCATGCCACCCGGTCCCCGGCATGCCGTGGACCGGGTCTCGGGGTGCAGTCCCGCCAGACCCTGAAGCCGACTGCGGCCACGCCGTACATACGGTCGGCGAGCATCGCCGTTCATCGGAGCACTTGGGCGCCAGAGTCCCTCGTTTCGCCTCCAGTCATACTGCGGGCATGCAGGAGATCCCCGACGCACCCATGCCACCCGGCTGGACGATCGAGCGGCTACGCGAATGGTCCGGCGACCGACGTGCGTGCGCGCTGCCGCTCGACCTTCAAGTCACGGAGGTCACCGGGCCCGTCCCCGAACGAGTACGCCCCTCCTACGTCCTCACGTTCGGAGAGTTGTGCGTGATCCAGGACGCCGAGACCGGGGATTGGCTAATGGGCTCCTTGGATGTCACGGCAGGAACCGCCCAGTGCTGGAGCAACTACGGCGACAACCTGTCCGAGGCCATTCGCGGCCTCTGAGCGGTTGACCATGATCAGGTATGGGCGCGGTATGACTTTGCCTCTTCCGCCCACCGCACGCCCGTGACCTGCGCAAACCCGAAACTGACAACCACACTCCGGAGCCGTGTGCGCAGGTTCGAATCCTGCCGGGGGCACTTTGAGTCACCGACCGCCACCAGCCGAAACACTGGCTGAGCTGGCGGTTTCTTCTTTCTCGGACTTCCCACGCCGCGGGCGTGTGTCACCGTGCGTCGCCGGGTGCAGGCGTCTCTCAGCAGCCGACCGATATTCGACCAATGATCTTGAGCGCGTTTCCGCAGGTCACACACCGTTTTCACGAGTCGGCCGCGAAGCAGGCGCAAAACGACGAAGGCCCCGGAGATCCGGGGCCCTCGCTTCGTACTGTTCTTGATCACGCGTCGTCCTGCCCGTCATCGCCGTCGCCGCCGAGGGCTTCTGCGATCTTCTGATTGATCGTCTCCGCCTGGCCGTCAATGCACTTGGCGTAGATCGACAGCAGCACGTCGACCGAGTGGCCAAGCCGCTCCGCCACCTCTGGCGCCGACACCCCCGAGTTCAGCCACAACGAGGCGCAGGCGTGCCGAAGGTCGTACGGGCGCGCGGCCAACGGCGAGGCGACCTGATCGGGTGCGAGAGCCAGCTCCCGAGCCGCCCGCCACGTCCGGTAAGGCGAAGATCGCGAAGCCGTATGGATTCGGCACGACTTCACCGGCAACGGCTTTAGCTGACACCTTGCCCTCGGGGGCAAATAATCGGCGCCGTTCGCAGGAAACCCCAGGTCAGAGACCTGGCGGCCCGACCTTTTGAATCCGTGGACAGTTCGTCTCCACACGAGGACGGGGAGGTGAAGGTAATTCAAGCTAATTCACAGAGCATCGTGAACACCTTCAAAAGTAGGTGTTCGAGAACTGTCTACGTGTCGGTTGTGCGGAGTGGTTGTGGTCCGGGGTGGGTGGTAGGGCGTGCTGGGGCGAGTCGGCGGGCTACGCCGATCATCGACCAGCGGATGACGGACTCGGAGTGCTCGGGGGCGCGTTCGTGGGCGCGAGCCAGGCGGCGGTGTCCGGTGGGCCAGCCGTTCGTGCGCTCGACGCCTTACCGGCGCGGGTGGACTTCGCACCCGCGCCGGACGGCGGGTTTGCGGACGATCGCCAGCGTGGTGCCGAGCCCGTCGCGGGCGAACTCCACAGACTTGTCGGGGAATCCGGAGCCGGCCCACACGTGCCGGACCGACCGGTGTCGCAGCGGCTTCATGCGGTGGAGGGCGCTACGTACGCCGACGGTGTCGTGGACCGACGCGGCAATGACGACGACGGCGAGCAGCAGGCCGAGTGTGTCGGCGGCGAGCAAGCGCCTGCGGCCGTTGATGCGCTTGCCCGCGTCGTATCCGCGGGTATCGGCGCCGACGGTGTCGGCGCCCATGACGGACTGGGAGTCAAGCACCACCGCGGTCGGCTCAACATCACGCCCCGCGGCGGTGCGGACCCGTTCGCGCAGCGCGTCGTGGATCCGCTCGACGGTTGTCGTGTCATGCCACTGCGCGAAGTACCGGCACAGGGTCGGTCAGGGCGGGGGCTCATGCGGCAGCAGCGGCCACGAACCGCCGGCCCGCGCCATATACACGAACGCGTTCACGATCTCCCGCCGCGGATGCTTCTCAGGCCGGCCCCGCGCGGCCCCGTACGCGGCGCAGGAACAACGGCTCCACCAAAGCCCACTGGTCATCCGTCAGATCCGTTGCATACCGCTGTCGTTCCCCCACCCACCACCGCCAACAAGGCAACCGGCAACAAAGACACACCAATCCTCAAACACCTACTGAGCGTTCCTCGGCGTCCGAGTGTCAATTCGCCTCGGTCAATTCGGTGACGCAACGAAGTTCCCTCGGTGCGCAGCGTCGATGAATGTCGGGTGCGTTTCACAATCCTGTCCGCGCAAATTGGATAGCGGCGCCTTGTTTCCGCACTCCAAAATTCGAGGTACATCCCTCACCCTCGAAGGGGAGTTCCCTCTTGCGCAATTCATTCAAGCGTGCCCTGACCACGGCTGGTGTGACCATGGCTCTCGCCGCCGGTTCCGTCGCCACCGGTTCCTCCGCGCATGCCGAGGGCCACGATGTCTACACGGCATACAGCGCTTCGAGCGGCTACATCATGAAGCCGGGCATGGCATACTTCTTCAGCTACGGCGATAATTTCGAACTGTACGACCAAGTCGCCGACGGCGACGGGGTCGCACTGCTGGTGGACCTGTACTACTCGGGCGCCTACTACCGTGTTCAGCACGAGTACTGGGGCGGCGGATCGGGCACGTACAAGAAGATCAACTACGACTTCGCCGAGAAGGCCAAGATCCGCTTCAAGGTCTGCACCCAGAACGGCTCGGGCGGGGCGACCGACAACTGCGGCAGTTGGACATACGCCACAGCCTGACCAAACCGCGGTATCGAAACGCACGGCGGGAGTCGTCAGGACTCCCGCCGCTTTTCGCTTGTCAGTAGGTTTTTGAGGACTGGTGTGTCCTTGTGGCTGGTTGCCCCGTTGGCTGGTGGTGGGTGGGGAACGACAGCGGTATGCGACGGATCTGCCGGATGACCATTCGGAGGTCCATTCGCATGCCGGGAAGCGGTCAGCTCCCGGGCTGTATGAAGGGCGCGCAAGGTTGATCGGCTTCCGACCAATAGGTCTGCTGCATAGAGCGGTTGATCTGACCTGCGCTCCTGAATCGTGAACCTGACACCTCACGTAGCACGGCGTAAGTGGCTGTTTGAAGCGATCCGTGAGCGTGGCGGCACGTCCGTCGGGCAGGAGGCGCTTCGGCATATGCAATGGCCGTTGACCGCGGCCGGCTGGATCACGGCTGAACCGCTGCATTGATGGCGATGTCGGCTCACCCCCGGCGCGGGCGCCGACGTAGAGCCTGCCGCGAACGCAGGGCCGCGCCTTGCGCGCGCTGTCGCGGAATGCGTGCCACAGCCGATTTCCATGGTCGTGAATCAGGCGCGATTCAGGCACGGCGCGCCTCGCCGGCCAATCGGTCCGGGCCCGGGGCCTGTCGGTTCAGTCGCTGTTGGCTGCGTGGCGGATTGCCGCGGCGGCCGCGGTGGGGGTGTAGTCGTCGGCGACGCCGTCGATCAGGATGATGCCGCCGGTGATGTGCTGCGACCGCAGCGGTGCGATCTCGCGGTATGCGGGTGAGTCCCACCAGGCGCGGGCCTCTTCGATGCTGGGGAAGCCGAGCATCACGATGTTTCCTGCCCAGGTGCCTTCCTTCACCTCGTGCGGGGTGAAATGGACGAGGTAGCGGCCGCCGAAGGGCCGCATCGTGTCGGGGAGCCGTTCGATGTACTCGGCGATGTCGGCGTGCGGGGCGGCGTCCTGCAGGTTGGCGATGACGTAGGCCGGCATGGCGTGCTTCTTCCGTGAGTGCGGGCCGCCGTGGTGTCCCGGCGGATTCGGGGCGCGGGGCTGGTGGTCGGAGTCGCGGCCGTGCCGCGGTGGCGGCGTGGTTTTCCGGGCTTCTCTGCTCTGTCTGTTCTCCCTGTGCTCCGCTGACCGCAAAGCTACGGACGGACGGGAGGCGCGGAATCAGTCACGTATCGGTATTCACCGTCGAGTGCGCCTGCCGGTACCGCCGGACCAGGTGGCTCGCAAGTGGATACCGCGGTCCATCTGTGCGACCCGGCCCTGGCCCCTGGGGCATCCGCGGACCAGGGCGTGGACTCGGCCGGATCGGCAACCGGCGGGTCACGCTCGACGAGGGGGCACGTCCATGGCCGCGGAATCTCCGGGTGACCGCTACCGGCTCATCCAGATCATCGGCCAAGGCGGGATGGGCCACGAGTGGAGGAGCTAAGACACGACCGTCGACCGGCGCCTACCGGCCTACATGGGCCGGAACAGGAACTCAACTCCGGTGTGGCCTACCGCAGCGGCACGACCTCTACGGGCTCGGTTGCACGCTCTACGGAGCGCGCGCGGCAGGAGCAGCGGCCCCGACGGTGAGTCGTCCATGACGACATCACACCTTTTCCGGGCCTTCCAGGATGCGGTCATGGGTCGCGATGCGTCGCGGGACGCCACAGGGCGAGGCCCTGGTGAGTGCCCGCCGCGGGGGCGGGGCGGGGCGAGGGCAGGGCGGCGGCAGGGCGGAGCGGACAAGAACTACCGCGCCTTCAGCCCGGCGTGTCGTGCGCGAGTTCGAGCGTCCGGCCGTCGGCCTGGAGCTTTTCGAGCCAGAAGCAGGTCCATCGGTACAGCCGTTCGAACATGCTGCCTCCCTGTGGTTGCGGCCCGGGTGACCTGTCACTCGTCATGCGGTCGGCGGCATCGCGCGGCGCGTCGTGGTCCAGACAGCCGCTGTCATCCTGGTCGTCAGCGGTAGATATCGAGTGCCGTACACCCCGCTCGCACCAACGTCGGAGCGACTGGCTGTGGCGGTCCCAACTCCGCGCTGACCTTTGCGGCGGTGCGGGCCGCGGTCGGGGGTTCGGTGAATTCGATGCGTACGTCGTGCGGCCACGCGCGGTTGCCGCCTTCGACCGTGAGCGCGCCCGAGACCAGGACCACCCGCACGACCTTGCCGTCGGCGACGAACACGAATGCAGGCCCGGGGTCGTCGTCGTACGACGGCGCGCGGGCTGCCTGGCCGAACTTGCGTACCAGCATGTCCGTGTCAGCGTCGAGGTAGACCGTGTCCCAGTCGAACCGGGTCGCGTCGGCCAGCAGCAGCGAACCGTCCTTGCAGAGTTCGTCATAGGCGCGGTCGTGGAAGGCCGACGGGGTGTCGTCGTTGATCCATCGGTGCACGAACGTCCGGAAGCCGTCGGACACCCCGTACAGCAGCGAAAAGAACAGCAAGGGGACGCCCACAAGGACGGTCATGACCGCGAGCGGGGTGCGCAGGGCGCCTTTGGCCCGTCGGCCGCCGGGTGTCGGCAACGGGTCGGCTGCCCGTCCCTCTTCGGACGCACTCACGGCAGGTCCGACGAGGGCGTGGTGCCCTTCATATCCGAATGGATCGTCCGGTCCCCGGCGACCTGGTCGCTGTACTGGAGGTTGCCTTGTGCATCCACGACTACCGTGCGGCCTTGGCGGACCGCGCGCTCGATCGCGTCCGCCACCTGGTCGAGTGACTGCCCGGACGTCTCCTGGGCCACGTTGCGCCCTACCTCGTTGTTGTGGAGGTCCATCGACTCGAAAGTCTGGGTGTACGGCTTGGTGTCCGCGTTCATTTCATGCGCCGTCGTGTACTTCGCGGCCCGCTCAGGGCCCCGGCGGGTGAGCATCGCGTTCCAGAAGGCGTGCCGGAACGCGTCGCCATGGCCGTCGAGTTCGCCTTGGTTCGGGAAGCGTTTGCGGCACTCCTCCCACGCCTTGTTCGAGATGAGCATGAACTCGGCACGTTCCTCGGTGCTCAGCGCCGTGAACAAGTCCTGCTCCGTCCCGACCCGGTAGCCGTTGAGCTGCGGGATGCGGTCCTCGATCCGGTTGGCGTGCAACGGCTCCTTCTGCCGAGGATCGTCTCCCACTTGGTAGCCCAGCATGATCTCGGCGGGTGAAATCGGTGGGTGAAAGGCGCATCGCCTGCATGAACGCGTTGTCCGCGGCGTGGGCGGTCAGACGTGCACGGATCATCGTGGAGTTGAACTCTTCCACCAGTTCCGCCCTGCGCCGCAGTTCGGATTCCGTCGCGGGCCCCTTGCCCGGCGGAAGCAGCTCCAACGCGGCCGGATTCGAACGCGGCGCGCTGCACGTCGCCCCACGGAGCGCCGAATCCCGCCGCGATGCCGAGGCACCGGCGCACCTGCCGGTGCGCCGAGTCGAGGCCGTCGGCGCAGGTGTTCATCGTGGTCACGAAGTGTTGGATCTGTGAGGAGAGTTCGTCGATGCGGGTGCGCGATCCGGCGACCGTTTGGCGGAAGCCGTTGGCGACGTCGCCTTGCCAGTTCGCGCTGGATGAAGCGACCGTGTCGAGGAGTTGCGCGGAACGGCCGGTGCGTATCGTCTCGGTCAGGACCTGTTGCGCGGCGGCGCGGATTCCGGCCGGGTCGCCGGGGATGACCTCTTGTGCGTCCGTCATGGTCAGCCCAGGGCATCTCGGATGAGCTGCGAGGTCTTGCGGCTTGTCTCGTCCGCGTCCACGTAAGCCTGACTGTTCGTGTCCGCCTGCCGTGTGGCGCCGTCCAGCTGCGTTGCCGCCGTGCGGTACGCCTCGCTCAGCCGGTGCAGCTCCCGCTCGATCGTCGTCTGCACCCGCGCGGTCCCGGCCTTCGGCCGCACGCAACTGGACGAGGCTTCGTCGCATGTGCGTGCTGCCGGTGTCGGAGTTCCCGGGAAGTCTAAGCGTGGCCGTGTCGCCACAACCGAACACATGGCCGAGCAACTGTCCGCACCGAGTGTCGGCCGAACCGAACTCCTCCCCGCTGTACGTTGATTCGCCACGACGGGTGGTGCGTGTGGAGGTGGAGGCGGGCGTGAATGAGACCGGGCGGGTGGAGGCCTTCAGCGATGGGGTGTTCGCTATTGCGATCACGCTGTTGATTCTGGAGATCAAGGTGCCCGAGGTGGAGCCGGGGCAGTCGCTGTGGGGGGCGTTGGGACATCTGTGGCCGTCGTATGCGGCTTACGTGGTGAGCTTTTTGGTTATTGGGATCATCTGGATGAACCACCATCAGTTCCTGGCGCATCTGGCTCGGGTGGACCGGGTGGCGTTGTTCCTCAACTTGCTGCTGCTGATGACGGTTTCGGCGTTGCCGTGGCCGACGTCGGTGGTGGCGGCGTATCTGCGCGACGGGGACGACGCGAAGATCGCGATGGCTGTGTACGGCGGGTTCATGGTGCTGTTCTCCACCGCTTTCTCGCTGTTCTGGTGGTACGTGACGCGCCGCGGGCATCTGTTCCACGACTACGTCGACACCGAAGGCGCCCGTGCCACCCGCGGCCGGTTCGCGTTGGGCATGCTGCTGTACCCGTGCACCGTGGGGCTGGCGTTCGTGTCGGCGGTGGGGACGTTGATCCTGCACGGAGTGCTGGCGGTGTACTACGCGTTCAACCAGCTGCCGGTGCCGGTGCGGGCGGATTCGGGAACCGCTGCGGACTGAGGCGCATCGGGAGGCAGCCCGGCCGCGGCTTCGTCGAAGAAACGATTTCGTTGAGGCGGTTCCGCGCTATCCCCGGAGCGGCTACCGTAAGCCGCTCGTCGGTGGGGCTGGGTGCCCCGCCGATTGGTCTACGCGACGGCGGGTGGGGATCGGCCGCGCGGTAAAACGACGCGAGGCGTCTGCTTCGGCGTGCGTCAAACCAGGATGACGGGGAGTGGGGGAATGAAGCACATACGCGTGGCCACGGCAGCAATAGTGATACTCCTGGGGGTCGTTGGCTGCGAGCCCACGGACACCGACGGCCAGGCCGACGGAAAAGCAAGCGCAGCGGTGACCGCCTCGACGTCAACCGTCGCAACGCCGTCGGCGACGGCAACGGCGACGCCAACAGCAACGGCGACGGCGACACCCTCTGCCACCTCGGCCTCGACGCCACCCCCGTCGACAACGCCATCGACAACGCTGTCAACGACACCTCCGGCTGCGGCCAAGCCGACCGCGACAAAGCCCGCCGCTCCCAGGCCAACCACGCCCAAGCCGTCCGCACCCGCGGCAGCCACCACGAAACCCGGCACCTGCGAGATCGTGTCCAACGCCGGCAACTGTTATAACGACGGGCAGTTCTGCCGCAAAGCCGACATCGGCCGCTCCACGCACGACAGGAACGGCGAGTGGATCACCTGCGTGCGCGACGGAAGCGTGAATCGCTGGGTAGCGAAGTAGCAGGCAGCAGGCAGCAGGTAGTAAGTAGGAAGTAGACGGCGGCAACGCGAGGTTGGGCGGCGCCGACCAAGGCGTAGTCGTGGCACTCCGACCATCGCCCCTGTTTGCCGACGCCTGGCTGCCCACTGTCACCGGTGCGCCTCGGACCGTCTCCCGTCGGGCCCGAGGCGCACCGGTGGCGGCTGCGGCGGCTCGCCTCCCCCGGTGGCCTTCCCCTGATCACCGCGAGTGTCGGCCGCGTCCCCCGTGCCGCCGAAATCCCCAACGATGCCGGTGGCGGGCAGGGCACGGGGAGCCTCAGCGGACGAGGCGAGTTCCACCCGAAAGGGTTGGAATCCCCACCGGATTTGAACGTTTCGCCCGGCCACCGGTCACACCCGTGCCGTCGAACAAGCCGACTCCCCCGTCAGACCCGCGCTGCCCCTTTCAGACCCGCGCTGCTCCCGTCAGCGCCCCCACCAACTGCGCCAAATCCGGCTCGGTGGCGGCTGCCGCCAGGGAGCGGGTCAGAGCGTCGCGGTAGGTCGGGGCGGACTCGGTCTGGCGGGCGCGGCCGGTGTCGGTGATGACGGAGTAGACGCCGCGGCGGTCGTTGGCGCAGAGGTCGCGGCGGGTCAGGCCGTCGGCTTCCAGGCGGGCGACCAGGCGGCTTACCGAACTCTGGTTGAGGCCGAGCCGGTCGGCGAGTTCCTGCATGCGCAGTTCGCCGTCGGCTGCGGTGGCGAGGTGGCAGAGCGCCCGGTACTCGGACAGCCCCAGGTGGTGGGCGCGCTGGAGAGCCCGGGAGAGGTCGTTCTCGACGCGGGCGTGCAGTGTGACCAGACGGTCCCAACATTCCGGGTCCATGGCCGGTCCTCCTTCACGTGCTGTTGACAAGATCTTACGTGCGTGAGCAACATATGCATGTGCAAGCAATTGATGCGGATGCATATTCCGGGCATGGAGGCCCGGGCGTCCCGCAGCACCGCTCAGCGACCGATCCCGAGGAGGAACCCGCCATGTCCACCACCGTCAACAGCGCCATAGCCGCCGGCATCGACATCACCGCCGACAGCACCAGCAGCACTACCGGTACCAGCACCACCGCCGCCACCCCCCACACCACCATCCGCCAGGTCGCGACCACCCCCGACTGGTACGAGCCGTACAAGATCTCCCAGGCCGTCCGCGCCGGCGGATTCGTGCACGTCTCGGGGCAGGCGGGGATCGACGAGGAGGGGCGGACGGTCGAGGGCGGATTCCTGGCGCAGGGGCGCCAGGCGTTCGCGAACATCGAGCGGGTGCTGGCCGCGGCGGGGGCATCGCTTGCGGACGTCGTGAAGGTGACGATCCTGGTCCGCGGCATGGCCGATCATCTGGAGGAAGTGATCCAGCTGCGTGGGGAGTTCCTGGATCACCCGTATCCGGCCGACACGCTCATGGAAGTGGTGTCGCTGGCGCAGCCGGACTGGCTGATCGAGATCGACGCATTGGCGCTCGACCGCGGATACCTCCACGGGGGGAGCGGCGACGCGCACGGCGGGGGCCACCGCACCGCAGCCTGACGCCGCACAGCCGGCACCCCACCGCTACCCCGACCACACCGTCAGAGAACGCGCCACACACCCCCACGCAGCACCAACGGAGACCCCCGATGACCTCCCTCGCCCCCCTCTTCCGCCCCCACCGCTCCCGCCGCCTCGACCTCCGCAACCGCATCGCGATGGCGCCCATGACGCGCGGGCGAGCCGACGACGCCACCGGCGTGCCGAGCCCGCTCGCGCCGACGTACTACCGGCAGCGCGCCGGGGCCGGGCTGCTGATCACCGAGGGGGCTTACGTGAACCCCCTCGCGAAGGGCGGCCCGGGCATTCCCGGCATCCATACGGACGCGCAGACCGACGGATGGCGCGCCGTCCCGGAGGCGGTGCATGCCGAAGGCGGGACGATCTTCGCCCAGCTCTGGCACGTCGGGCGCATGAGCCACCCGCGCGTCCTGCCCGACGGGGAACTCCCCGTCGCGCCGTCCGCGGTGCGCATCGACGGGGCGTCGATCTTCACGCAGGACGGCTGGGTCGACCACGTCACGCCGCGCGCCTTGACGGCGGACGAAATCGACCAGACCGTCCGGGACTTCGCCCGAGCCGCCGAGAATGCCGTAGCCGCGGGCTTCGACGGGGTCGAGATCCACGGCGCGAACGGCTACCTGATCCAGCAGTTCCTCGCCGACAACACCAACCGCCGCACGGACGGCTACGGCGGCTCGCTGCAAGGCCGGCTCCGCTTTCCGATCGAGATCGTCGAGGCCGTGGTGGGAGCCATCGGCGCCGACCGCGTGGCCCTGCGGATTTCACCGGACAACGACGAGAACCAGCTCGCCGAGGCGGACCCCCAGGAGACGTACCGAGCACTCGTGGACGCGATCGACCCGCTGGGCCTCGCCTACCTCCACATCCTCGAACGCGGCCGCTACCGCGCGATCGAAGATCTGCGTCCGCGGTGGTCGGGGACGCTGGTCGCCAACCACAACGGCCCCACACCCAGCGACCCGCAGGCGGCCGCGCGGCTCATCGAGGCCGGACATGCGGACCTGTTCGCGTTCGGACGGCTGTTCCTCAGCAACCCGGACCTGCCCGCGCGGCTGGCGTCCGGAACTCCCCTCGCACCGGCGGCGACACACGGCGTGTACGGCGGAGGCGCCGACGGATACGTCGACTACCCGGCGGCCGAGGTCGTCGCGGCGTAACGCCGCACGCACCGCCCGCCCGTACGGGAGCTGACGGGCGGGCGGCACAGACTTCATGATGCTGCGTCACGGACCGTGAGCGCAGCCGGGCCGGCAGGGAACCCGCCTGCCGGGCAGGTCAGTTCGCCGGAGGCGGGGCAGGGCAGGGCAGGGCACGCGAGGTTCACGGCGAAGGAGTCCCATGCCAGTGGCGGGGCCCGAACAGGGCCAATAAAGGTTCAGGGTTCAGAGTTCAGAGTTCACAGTTTCAGAGTTCGTAAGTCGGCCGGCTCCGCGACAAGAACGCCCCGTTGTCGCTCAGCACGAACTGCCCCGTCGTATGCCCCGCCAGGTCCGAGCACAAGAACAGCACCACCTTCGCCATGTCGTCCGGCTCCGACAGTGCCCCCAGCGGAATCGCCTTCAGCAGCCCCGCCTGGAACTCCTCCGACAGTGTCGCCGCCACCTGCGCGGTCAGTGTCGTCCCCGGCGCCACCGCGTTCACCCGGATCCGGTGCGGCGCCAGTTCCACCGCCAGGGTCTGCGTCAGGTGGTTGATCCCCGCCTTGGCCGCCCCGTACGGCGCGAGTCCCGGCGCCGGACGCGTCGTCTCCCCCGAACTCACGTTGACGATGCACCCTCCACCGCCGGCCGCGATCATCGCCCGCGCCTCCGCCTGGCACGAGTACGCGGTCGCGAGCAGGTTGACCCCCACGACGTCCCGCACCGCCTCCGGCGTCCAGTCCACGAACGCCGCCGTCCCGTGCCCCGCGGTCATCCCCACGTTGTTGACGGCAATGTCCAGACCCCCGAGACCGGCCACCACCACTTCCACCATCCCCGCCACGGCCCCCGCGTCCGTCGCATCGACCCGCACCGCGAGCGACCGCACCCCCTCCCCCTTCACCAGCTCGGCCGTTTCCTCCGCCGCTTCCTCCCGCAGATCCGCCACCGCGACGTCCGCCCCGGCCCGGGCGAGCCGGAGGCAGATCCCCCGGCCGATGCCCGCGCCGCCGCCCGTCACCAGCGCCGTCTGGCCGCTCAAGTCGATGCCGATCGCCATGTCAACCTCCCACACACCCAGTCGTTCGAAAATTCACGATACCTGGTTCGAACTTTCGAACTCACCTCTTGCTTCTGACGAGCCGTCAGGCTAGCTTCATGCCCGCAAGTCAGCGAGAGGCAGCGTGAAGCACCGAGAGGCAAAGCCCGGCACCCGCCGCGGCGAACCCCCGCGGGCGACAGCGAAACCGAAAGGGGCGGTCGTGGCCGACACCGACCAGCAGACGGCAGACACAGCAGCGGACAAAGAGCCGCTTACCCTCCCCGACGAATCCCCCGAAGCGCTCTACGCCCTCCTCGCCGACCGCGGCTGGGGCGACGGCCTGCCGATCGTCGCCCCGACCCGCGCCCGCGTCGACGCGATGCTGGCCGGGTACACCGGCGACCCCGACGAGGTCATCGGCACCCTCGCCCCCCGCCTCGGCGAAGCCACCCCGCGCATCCTCGCGGTCAACGCCGTCATGGCCGGCTGTCCCGCCGACCTGCTGCCCGTCCTCGTCGCCGCGGTACGCGGCCTCGTCGCCCCCGAGTTCAACCTGCGCGGCGTCAACTCCACGACCCACCCGGTCTCCGCGATGGTCCTCGTGCACGGCGAAGCCGTGGAACGCCACGGTTTCAACGCGGGCACCGGCACGCTCGGACCCGGCAACCGCGCCAACGCGACGCTCGGCCGCGCCGTCCGGTTCGTCATGATGCACGTCGCCGGCGGCACCGCGAAGGGCCACGACGGCGGCGGCTTGGGCGACGCGGCCACGCAAGGCCAGCCGTCCAAGTACACCTTCTGCTTCGCCGAGAACACCGCCGCGAGCCCGTGGCCCGCCTACCCGCGCAGCCTCGGCATCGACGCGCCGAGCGCGGTCACCGTGGCCGGCATGGAGAACCCGCACAACTTCCACGACATGGAGAGCCGCGACCCCGCCGGGATCCTCGACAAGGCGGCCACCGTCATGGCGACGTTCGGCACCAACAACGCCGTGGTCTCCGACGCCGAGTACTTCGTCGTCCT
Organism: Yinghuangia aomiensis; assembly: GCF_039542225.1. NCBI lineage: Bacteria > Bacillati > Actinomycetota > Actinomycetes > Kitasatosporales > Streptomycetaceae > Yinghuangia > Yinghuangia aomiensis. The sequence goes on from NZ_BAABHS010000056.1 coordinate 18,672, forward strand.
CGGCCCCGAGCACGCCGCGACGATCGCGGGCGCGGGCTGGGCCCGGCAGGACGTGCAGTCGTACCTGTTCGAGAAGGCCCGCCGCCCCGCCGGCGACTTCCGCGCGCACTTCCAGTCCAACCTTTGGCGGCCGTGGATGAAGGCGCTCCGCGACGACGACCTCCAGCCCATGACCGACCACCCGGAGAACATCCGCGTGCTGGTGTCCGGCGGTCCGGGCAAGCAATCGTTCGTGGTGCCCAGTTGGGGCCGCACCCGCAGCGTCACCGTCCCCGTCGCGTGAGCGGCCCTCCGCGAAAAGGACCGGAACGGCAGCAGAAAGGCAGCAGCATGATCGAGATCCTGTCCCCGGAAGGCCGGGTCGGCGCGCCGTCCAAGCACCTGGCGCCGTCCCCCGAGCTGTTGGCGGGCAAGCGCATCGCCGTCCTGGACAACCTGAAGCCGCACGCGGGCCAGATCCAGGGCGCCATCGCCCGCCTGGTGGCCGAACGCACCGGCGCCACCGTCACGCTGGAGATCCCCAAGGTCAGCGCGGCGCTGCCCGCGGAGCCCGAGGTCGTCGAACGCATCCTGGCCGAGGCCGACCTGGTGATCACCGGTTCCGCGGACTGCGGCTCGTGCACGTCGTGGAGCGCGCACGACACGGTGGAGCTGGAGCAGCTCGGCATCCCGACGGTGCTGCTGTCCACCGCCGGGTTCACGGAACTCGCGGAGCAGGTGTGCGCGTTGTACGGACTGCCGGAGGCACGCATCCTCAGCGTGCCGGGCCCCCTGGGCGGTTCCAGCGACGCGCAGTTGGACGCGATGGCGGCGGACGCCGTCGAGCGTACGTTGGGCTTGTTCACCGGCACGGCGGCGAACCCGGAGGTCCCGGCATGAGCACGCTCACCGACGCGGACGTCGCCGCGGCGCTGCGCCCGCTGTCGGACGCCCTGGCGGCCGACGACTACCGCCTGGACGTGGCGCGCGACGGCGACTTCGCGGTGACGCTCACCGTCGTGGCACTCGACGGCGCGTGCGCCGAGTGCCTGGTGCCGGCCGAGATCACCCGGCGGATGGCCGAGCAGCGGCTGACCGCGGCCGGTGCCGCATCGGACGCCGGCTGGCGGATCCAGGTCCGCTACCCGGCGGACACCGGCCACTGAACCGCGACCGAACCGGAACCGCCCGCCCCGGATAAACCCCCGGGGAAATAACCCCTCGAACATTTCAAATATTCTCCGGAATATGTTTCCGCAGGGGTTCAACCGAATAGCCTCGGACCACTAAAGTCCGATGCCATGACTTCACCGGTTTATGGTGCCCAGCACAGCTCGCCCCCGGTCGCCGGGGGCGGGCAGGGGCACGCCCAGCCCTCCTACATCGGCATGCTCGGCGCGGCCCTCGTCCTCGTCGGCTCGTTCCTCCCGTGGGTGAAACTGTCCACGGAGGGGCTGTCCGAGACGGTCAAGGGCAACGACGGCGACGGCATCATCACGCTCGTCGCGGCCATCGCGGCCATCGTGCTGTTCGGTGTCGGCGTGGCGATGCGCAAGGCGGCCGTAAGCGCGGCCGGCGCCCTTCCGGGCCTGGTGGCGCTGGTGTTCGCGGTGCTGAACATGGTCGACAAGGAGCGGCTGCCGACCCAGCAGGCGGAGGACAAGGGCGCGGACTCGGACACGATCAAGGAGGTCCTGCAGGGCCTCGACCTGTCCAACAGCTACGGCATCTACGTCGTGCTGATCGGCGCGCTCGTCACCGTCGCGGGCGGCGTCCTCGCCTACCTGCGCGGCCGCGGCTGACACCGCGCGGCACCGCAACGCCGCACGGCAGCACCGCCCCGCACGGACTCGTCCCCGCATATTCGTCCGTTTGTCAAATTCCGCCCGTCGGGCTTTCCCGGATATCCCTCGCAGGATATCCGCGGTCGGCCCGGCGGGCGGCCGCATGCCACAGCAAATGCAGGGGGTGACCGGCCGACAGCCGGCCGATTTCGCCTTTTCGGGCGAATACCCCGACCAGGACTTCCCAGTCGGAATCGGCGATGTCGACGGCGCGCAGCGGTGTCCCGCCGCCGAGACGTCCGTCCCGGACCGCGTCCGCGATGCCTTCGGTGACCAGCATCGCGCCGTGCAGCGGCAGCCGGGAGCGCAGGAGTTCGAGGCCGAACGGCACCGCGTCGATCGCCGCGGCGATGGTGAGCCGCTCGGCGTAGCCGGGGCCGAACCAGCCGCGCAGGAAGTCGGCGATCAGCCCGTCGGACGGGACGACGAGCGGGACGTCGGGCAGGGCGCCGACCGGGATCGGCCCGTCGGGGAGCCGGTCCGACGGCAGGTTGGTGAGCAGCCTCAGGCCGCCGCGGGAGAGTTCGAGGACGTCGCAGCCGTCCGGCGCCGCGTCTCCCCCGGCCCGGACGGCGACGCTGCCGCAGACCAGGTCGACCTGGTTCCCGGCGAGCCGGGACAGCAGGTCGCGGGTACGGATGTGGTCGACCTTCAGGTCGATGCCGCGGTCCGCCAGTTCGTCTTCGATGTCGGCGATGGCGTCCGCGACTACGCCCAGCGTGTAGCGGGTCGCGCCGACGGTGAGGGTGCCCGCGGATTTGCTGCGCAAGTCCCGGATGGTGTCGGACCATTCGCCGAGCGTGGCCTCGGCCATCTCCACCAGGACTTCGCCGGTGCCGGTGAACAGCACGTCCTTGCCGCGGCCTTGCTTGAGGACCAGCGGTTCGCCGCACATCTCCTGGAAGTTGCGGTTCAGCGTGTCGAGCTGCTTCTGCACGCTGGACTGTTCGCGCCGCAGGTAGCGCGCCGCACCGAGCGCGGTGCCGGTGGCGTGCACCGCGAGCAGGGTGCGGAGTTGGTCGAGGGTGGTGTCGAGCAGCGGGGCCGGGGTGCTCGGGAGGGGACCCCGCCGGGTCCGGCGGGTCCGAGCGGAGGCTGGCATCGCGATCCGTTCTGCGGGTCGGAGGCAAGGCGGTGCTTCGGGATCTCGCGGTGGTGCGGAGACTCGCGGTCGGAATCTCCGGAGACTTCCGGGATCCCGAAAGCACAGCGGCCCGAAAGACGGGCCGCAGGAAGGAAGGAGGCTAGCAGGGCCCCGGCCGGGCCGCCCGGGCCTGCGCTAACCGGACAGTGGCCTCCGACCGCCTCCAACCCCTTACAGCGCCAGCGCGGCCCCGTCCACGTGCACGTGCTTGCCGACCCACTCGCCGGTGCAGAACGCCGCCACCACGCCCATGTCCTCGGACGCGGCCACCGTGCGCCCGCCGCCCGGCACGCCGACCACGGCGATCGCCTTCGACGGCCCGCTCGCGCCTTCCACCACGGTGTAGCCGTCGACCACGCCGACGCCCTTGTAGTCGGGGGTGATCTCGCACGTCGTGGCGGCTTCCGCGGTCCGCGACGACAGGTCCTCGCCGTGGAACGGCGTGGCGGTAGGCGTACCCGACCACACCATGCCGGCCTGTTTGGTGACCATCCCGGAGATGCACGTCACCACGCCGACCGCGTCCGGGTCCTCGCGCAGCGTCTTGGCCATCGACACCGTCGAGTGCAGCACATAGCTGTTCAGCGGGCCGCCCGCGAACGACATGCCGCCGGTCACCGTCAGGTCGTCGCGTCCGCCGAGCCCGAGTTCGGCCCGCTGGATGCGCACGGCCGCCGGGAAGCAGCTGTACAGGTCGAGGTACTTCGCGTCGGCGGGCGCGACGCCGGTGTACGCGGACAGCCACGACCCCACCGCGGCGAATCCCGGCGACCGGTGCAGCTGCGCCCGCGCGACGATCGGCACCATCAGGTTCGACTCGGCGGCGGCCCACGGGAACACCCAGCGGTCGCGCGGCACCCCGAACCGCTCGGCGGCTTCCGCCGAGCACAGGATCAGCGCGGCGCCCTGGTCGACGCCCGCGCGCGAGCAGTGCGAGCGCGTGTAGGGGCGGGACAGCATCGGGTTCGCCGGGGACGCCTCGGCGATCGCCTCGGGCGCGACGGCGCGGCGGTGCCACGCGTCCGGGTTTCCGACGGCACGGTCGGCGAACTTCGACCACAGCGCGGCGACGTCGGCGGCGTGCTCGTCGAGCGACAAGCCCTCGTCGTGCCGCAGCGCCGATTCGAGGATGGCGTACTGCCGCACCGGGACCGGGAGTCCGCGGTCGATCTCGACGCGGTGCAGGATGTCGCCGGTCGGCCGCAGCGACACGTCCGGCTCGATCGGCGGCAGCGGCTGGTGGATCGGCGGGAGGCCGGTGCCGCGCAGCCGGCGGTCGCGGTAGGCCGCCTCCGCGCCGACGACCAGGACGACGTCCTCGTTGCCCGCCGCGATACCGGCCGCCGCGCGCGTCAGCAACGTCTGCTGCAACACCCCGAGTTCCGCGACGAGTGTGCGGGCCTTCGAGGCGCCGAACCGGTCGGCGATCCGCCGCCCCGGGTCGCCCTGCCCCCACATGCCGCGGGGTATGAGGACCATGTCCAAGGCGCCGAGCAGGTCCGCGGCGCCGCTGTCGTGGCCGGCGGCCTCGGCCGCGTCCGCCATCAGTTCGAGGGCGTCCCGGCCGCCGCCGGGCTCGTCGACCCGCTGCCGGACCGCCGCCACTCCGACCAGTACCGGTGTACGCGGATCCACGCTCATTGAGACTCCCCTGCTCCCGTCGTTCGAACGCGCCCGCGAACAGAGATACCGTCCGCACCCGTCCGGTTCAAGCCGGACCCCCGCCTCCCGGTGCGCCCAGGCCCCTGGACGACCCCGAGACGCGCACGCTTTCGGCCTCCTCCTCAGGTCGTAGACGAGGCGCCGGTGGCCGCCCAGGGAAGGCCCCAAGATCGCCGACCTGCGGCGGACGCCGTTGTCCGAGGCGGCACATAACGTGGGTGTAGTGCGAGCCGCTCCCGAAAAAGAGCGGCACCGAACGAATCGAGATGTGCCATGACGACCAGCGCGACCAGCGCCGCCCGGACCGCCGCCGCCCCGACCCGCAGCCACGACAACGCTCCCGCCGCGTACGCCCACGGCCCGCTGCTCGCGATCATCGCGCGCCGCCGCCGGTACGCCCGGTCCGTCGCCACCACGCGCGTCACCGCGGCCCTGCGCCGAGCGGCTTAGGCCGCGCCCCCAGCGCCCGCGCACCCCGCGGCACACCCCACCGAGGCCCCGCACACCACGAGTGTGCGGGGCCTCGGCATGCCCGGAGGCCGGAGGGAGCTCAGCGCAGGAATGTGATCCGGTCGGCCGCCGGGACCGCGAGCGGCGCGTCCGGCGACGAGTGCGCGGCCAGGTAGGCGGTCAGCGCGTCCAGGTCGGACACGCCGTTGAGCTTCGCCGTGCCGGTCTTGAACGCCGGGAACCCGTCGCCGCCCGCCGCGAGGAACTCGTTCGCGGACACCCGGTATGTCTTCGCCGGGTCGATGGGCTCGCCGTTCAGCTTCACGCTGCCCGCGACGATCCGCGCCGCACCCGTCTGCTTGAGGTCGACGGTGTATGTCAGCCCCTTCGAGATCTGCAGATAGCGCGGGCTCGCCTCGTTGCTGCCGGACACCTGCTGGGCGAGGACGTCGAGCACCGCCTGCCCGGTCAGCGTCTGGGTCACCATCATGTTGGTGAACGGCTGCACAGTGAACGCCTCGGCGTAGGTGACCACGCCGTCGCCCTCGCCGTTCGCCTGCTTGAACTGGAAGTCCGAGCGGATGCCGCCCGGGTTCATGAACGCGATCTGCGCCGCGCCCTTGTCCGCCGCCGCGGTCGCCTCCAGCTGCGCGTCGGAGATCAGGTCGCCCATCGGGGATTCCGACGTGGGGGCGCCGCGGCCGAGGATGTCGCCCTGGATGTAGCCGACCTTGCGGTTCCCGACCGGCGCGGCGAGCTTCTGCCAGTTCTCGATCAGCGTCCGGACGTCCTCTGCCGGGGTGGTGTTCCGGCTGACGATGCGGTTCACCGCGCTGACCTGTGTGCGCACGATGTCGCGGGTGCGCTTGTCGTAGGTCAGGTTGATCTCGGTGTAGAGCCGCCCGAACGACGCGCCGGACGTGACGAGCCGCGGCTGCCCCTTCGGGTCGGGGATGTTGCACACATACGACTGGTGCGTGTGCCCGGTGACGACCGCGTCGATCTCCGGGTCGAGGTTCTTCGCGATGTCCACGACCGGGCCGCTCAGGCCGAGCGAACCGCCCGCGTTGCAGTCGTAGTCGTAGACGCCGCTCGTCGGCACGCCGCCTTCGTGCAGCAGCACGACGATCGACTTCACGCCGACCGCCTTGAGGAGCTTGGTGTACAGGTTGGCGGTCTTGACCTCGTCCTCGAACTTGAGGCCCTTCACGCCCTCGGCGGTGACGACGTCGGGCGTGCCCTCGAGGGTCATGCCGATGAAGCCGATCCAGGCGCCGTTGACGTACTTGATGCTGACCGGGGCCATGATCGGCCAGCCGGTCTTCTCGTCGAGCACATTGGCGGCGAGGTACGGGAACTTGGCACCGGAGAACGTGCGGCCGGGCGCGTAGCAGCCGTCCGTGGGATGGCAGCCGCCGTTCTGCATGCGCAGCAGCTCGGCGCGGCCCTCGTCGAACTCGTGGTTGCCGACGGACGTCACGTCGAGGCCGATCTCGTTGAGCGCCTCGATGGTCGGCTCGTCGTGGAACAGGCCGGACAGCAGCGGGCTGGCGCCGATCATGTCGCCGGCCGCGACGGTGAGCGAGTTCGGGTTCTTCGCCCGGGCCTCGCGCAGCTGCGTGGCCAGGCGGGCGACCCCGCCCGCGGGCACCGTCACCGGCTTGCCGGTGGCCGGGTCGATACCGGTGGTGATGTTCGCGGCGCTGCCCTGCGGGTCTTCCAGGTTGCCGTGCAGGTCGTTGAGGGCGAGGAGTTGGACGTTCATCGTCGGGTCCGGGGCGTGGCCCCGGCCGGACGCTGCGGCGGCGGTGCCGATGGTGGCCGCGCTGCTGACCAGGCTCGCGGCCACGAAGGCCGTGAGCGCCATCAAGCGGCGGCTGCGACGTCGTGTCCCAGTCATGGCGTGCACCCTAGGGTCTACGCGCGTCCATGCCCAGATCCGGGCGGTAAATCCCGGGTAAGCGGAAGCGAACAGCGGGGCTGAACGGGGCAATTCGGTCAGGCGTCGGCGGGGCAGGGGCTCACCGGCCGTCGGTCGACTCGACGAGCCCGTCCGCGGCCGCGCCTTCGGACAGCACCGCCGCGCGGATGGTCTCCAGCGGCGTCCGGTAGGCGTCCGCCCGCGTGGTCCCGCCCGCGAGCGCCGCGTTGAGGTTCACCACCCGGAACGGCGGCCCCGGGTCGGAGTACTGCGGCAGGAACTCGGCGCGGTCGACCGCCCATCCGGCGGGCCCGCGGGTGAACGTGAAGCGCGCGATGGAGCTGTAGTTGCCCTGGAGCTTGTCCGCGCCGGGGAAGTTCGCCATCTGGTCGCCCATGCCGTAGACCACCCAGGTGCCGTTGACTTTGGCGTACGGCTGCGGCACGTGGTTGTGCGTGCCCAGGATCAGATCGATGTCCTTGTGCCCGGACGGGTCCTTCGAGGCGGTCAACTCCTGCGCCCAGCGCAGCTGGTCGGCGTCCGGCTGCCGCTGCCATTCGGAGCCCCAGTGCAGGCTCAGCAGCACGACCTCCGCGCCCGCGTCCCGGGCCGCCCGCGCCTGCGCGACGATGCGCGGCACGTCGACGACGTTCACCGTCCACGGCTTGCCGTCGGGCAGCGGGAGGCCGTTGGTGCCGTATGTCCAGGCCAGGTGCGCGACCTTCACGCCCTTGACCTCGTACATCGTGGTGGTGGCCGCCTCGTCCGCCGAGCGGGCCGAACCGGCGTGCCGCAGGCCGACGGCGTCCATGTCGGCGAGGGTGCGCTGCACGCCGTCGAAGCCGTCGTCGAGTGTGTGGTTGGAGGCCGTGGAGCAGCCGTCGTAGCCGGTGTCGACGAGGGCGCGGGCGATCTGCGGCGGGGCTTTGAACAGCGGGTAGGCGGCGAACGGGCCGTCGGGGGCGCCGTACACGGTCTCCATATGGCACAGCGCCAGGTCGGCGGACCGCACGATCGGCGCGACCCCGGCGAAGATCTCGTGGAAGTCGTATCCGTTGCCGCCCGCGTCGTCGTGCGCCTGCTGCCAGATCGACGGGTAGGCGAGCACGTCGCCGGTCGCCACCACGGTGAACGGCTCCGCGGGTGCGGGCGCCGCCTGCGTGCCGCCCGGAGCGCCGCGTCCGGGCCGCTCGCGGCCTCCGGGCGGCGTCTGGCCCCCCGAGGACGAACAGGCCGCCAGCGCGGCGGAGAGGGCCACGGCGAGGACGGCCGTGCGTGCTCCCGCACGGCGTCGCGGGGCGGGCGACAGGGCAGGCGGCATGGCACACCGATCCACGGTTCGGACAGGCTCGATCACATATGGATCAAACAGCCGCATATCCGGCTATCAACCTGTAGCCGAACGGTCGCATGCGGCCACCCGGTTTGCGGCCACCGGCACGCCGGAGCGAGGGTGAAGTTGCCGGGGCGGCCGCCCGGAATCCGGGCCGGCCGCGGGACGAGAATGCCGGCGAGACCGGATACGCACCGGCCTGCGGGCCGGCAGAAGGAGAGCGCATGCGCGCGACAGTGATCAACGGGCCGAAGGACATCCGCGTCGAAGAGGTGCCCGACCCCCGGATCCACCGGCCCGGCGATGCCGTCGTGCGCGTCACGCACGCCTGCATATGCGGCAGCGACCTGTGGGCCTACCGCGGCGTCGCGGCACGGCAGCCGGGCCAGCGGATCGGGCACGAGTTCATGGGCGTGGTCGAGGAGGTCGGCGCCGAGGTGCGCGGGCTGCGGGCGGGCGACCGGGTCGTCGCGCCGTTCGTGTGGGCCGACGGCGTGTGCGAGTTCTGCGCCGAGGGGCTGTACACGTCCTGCCCGCACGGCGGCTTCTGGGGGCAGCCGGGCTCGGACGGCGGGCAGGGCGAGGCGGTGCGCGTGCCGTTCGCGGACGCCACGCTCGTCCGGGTGCCGTCCGACACGCCCGCGGAGCTGCTGCCCGCGGTGATGACGCTGGCGGATGTCATGGGCACCGGCCACCACGCGGCCCTCGCCGCCCGTGTGCGGCCCGGCAGCACGGTCGCGGTGGTCGGCGACGGCGCGGTCGGCCTGTGCGGCGTGCTGGCCGCCCGGCGGCTGGGCGCCGAGCGGATCGTCATCCTGGGGCGGCACGAGAACCGCACGGCGATCGCCCGCGGCTTCGGCGCCACCGACGTGGTGCCCGAGCGCGGCGAGGCGGCCGTCGCCGCGGTCCGCGAGCTGACCGGCGGCGCGGGCGTCCACGCGGTGCTGGAGGCGGTGGGCACGCAGGAGTCGATGGAGACGGCGATCTCGATCGCGCGCGACGGCGGCGCGATCGGCTACGTCGGGGTGCCGCACGGCGGCAGCGCGGGCGTCGACATCGGGCAGATGTTCGGCCGCAACCTGGCGCTGGGCGGCGGCGTGGCACCGGTCCGCGGTTATCTGCCCGAGCTGCTCGCCGACGTGCTGGCCGGGCGCCTCGACCCGTCGCCGGTGTTCGACCTGACGATCGGCCTGGACGGCGTCCCGGGCGGCTACGCGGCGATGGACGAGCGGCGCGCGATCAAGCCGCTGATCGTGCTGTAGGAATCCCCCGCCCGAGCGGGCGGGCCCGGTCCGGCGTCGGCGGGCAGGCGGCCCCGGGTCGCCCCCGGCCGCCTGCCCGCGCCGCCGGACCGGTCAGTCCTGGATCCCGGCCGCCGCCAGGTAGGCCTGGAGGACCAGCTTCCCCAGCGCGCCGTGCGCGCCGAGCGGCGCGGAGGCCGTGACCTCCGCGTGCGCGGCCGCGGTCTCGATCAGGTCCGGGTCGAGGTCGGGCCCGAGGACGTACGGCGCGAGCGCGATGCGTTCCGCGCCCATCTGCCGCAGCCGCGTGGCCGCGTCGCCGACCGCGCCGGGCACCTCCAGGTCCGCGGTGACCACCGGCAGGGCGAGCCGGGCGGCCAGCAGGACGCCGGTCATGTCCGCGGCCTGCAGCGCCGCGGGGCCGCCGGTGGTGGCCAGGATGATGCCGTCGGCCGCGGTGACGACGGTGAACAGGCGTGCCCGGTCGGCGCGCGCGAGGCCCGCCTCGGACAGCCGCTCGTGCAGCGCCTCGGCGAGCAGCGGGTGCGGGCCGAGCGCCTCGGTCACGGTCAGCTCGCGCCCCTCGGCGGCCTCCACGGTCGCCCGGACGCGGGCTTCCGCCTCCGGGTGCGGGCCGATGAGCAGCGGCACCACGACGGCGTTCCGCACGCCCTCGGCGACCGGCTCCGGGAGCGGCTCGCCGTCCGCCGGTTCCTCGGCACCGTCCGCGGGCTCCGCGCCGGCTTCCGCTTCGTCCGGTGTCGCCTCGGCGGCGCCGCCGACCGGCCCGAGCACCGGGGTCAGGTCGGTGGCCCCTGCGCCGAGGAACACCGGACGCACGTCCAGACCGGGACGGCCCGCCCGGGCCAGCAGGGCGATCTCGCGGACCACGTCGTCGAGGTCGGCGTCGGCCGGACCCGGCACGGCCAGCACCAGCGGCGGGGCGCCTTCGAGGATCGCGGGTATTTCCGGTCTGCGGTGGCGGCCGCCCGCCCGGGCCTGCGGAACACGCGTGGGCAAGGCCTCCGCACGGGTGGGCAGCGGAGTTTCTGCGTCAGGGGAAGTGCTCATATTCTCGGATGCTATTGATTCCGGGCACCGGGATTCACGCCCCGGGCGTAATCGTTATCGCTGCTTGTGCAGCAAAACCGGACAAATCTCGTGGCAGACAGGGATGATCGGCCGTCGATTGCCCGCCATCCGGACGACCGCGGGGCGGTCGTCCGGCGGTCGTCCGGCGGATGCCAGGCGGTTGTCCGGGCGGTCTCGGGACGGCCTCCGGACGGGCGAACTGCGACCGGGAATCAGCCGGCTGCTTCGAGGTCCGGCACCGCGGTCATCTCGGTGATCAGGAAATCCTCGTCGAGGGCGAACAGTTCGGTGGCGTACACCACGACGGGGTTGTCGCCGATGGTGAGGTCCATGCGGAACTGGAAGCCCGCGTAACGACCGGTGACGGTGATCGGGCCGAGGACCGTGGTCTTCGGCGTGAACGGCAGGATCGACGCGTAGAACGCCTCGACGGCCTCCCGGCCGACCTTCGGCTCGGAGCCGATCGGGTCGTGGACGGTGGGCTCGGCGGCGTACGCGGCCATGATCCCTTCGAGGTCCCCGGCGCCCAGCTTGGCCAGGTAGTTCTCGACGGCGGCGACGGCTTTGGCGCGGTCGGACACGGGGGTTCCCCTCGGCATGCGGCGGAAGCACGGGCCGTCCGGGCAGGACGACGGGACGCACCCTAGGCGCCGGTACTTGACGGCGACAAGGGTTACGCGTGTGCATCCTGCCCCGCGGCCGCCGCCCGGCCCCCTTCCCCGGCCCCCTCCCCCGGCTCACCCCGCGACGAGCGTCATCGCCCCCGCGGTCGCCAGCAGTTCCTCCGTCGTCCCGGTGAAGTCGGCCAGCAGGCGCAGCGCGACCGCGCGGGCCTCCGTCGACGCGCCCAAATGCCGGTCGACGAGCGTGCCCAGGTGCTCGCGGTAGCGCAGCAGCGCGCCGTCGGCGGCCATGAGTTCGTCGAGGCAGCCGAACGTGTTGAGCGCCGTCGCGGCGGGTGCGACGCCGGCGAAGAGGTGCTCCGGCGGCAACGGGGCGCCATCCCGGGCCGGTTGGGCCAGCACGTATCCCGACCCGGTCCACTCGCGCGGGACGTGGACCTCCGGGGCGGCCGGCCAGCGGCCCGCGCCGACGAGCGCATCGCCGTACGGGTCGGCGGCATCCGGCAGCGGCCGGGGCGGGCAGCCGGGCAGCTGCCCCAGATGCGTCCAGGCGGCGCCGGACAGGTGGCCGCCGGACTTGGCGACGACCGCCCAGTCGGCTTCGGGATTCTCGATCAGCGGCCACAGTTTGGTCGGGCTGTAGCCGCGCAGCCGCTTGAGCAGCACCTTGGTGCCGGTCTTGGCGGCGAGTTCGGCGCGCAGCCGGGCCAGACCGTCCTCGGCGGCGAAGAGTTCCGCGTACAGCGCGCGGTCGCGCGGCGGGATGCCGACCTCGTCCGCGAGCTTGGCGGCCTCGGCGACGCCGTGGCGCTCCCACAGGCGGACCAGCGCGGCGAGCATCAGTGCCCGGTAGCGCGGCGCGCGCAGCGGGAGGGGCCGCTGCGGTCCCGTCTCGGTGTCGATGGGCGTGTAGAGGCCGCGGAGCGCGTCATAGCCCTCCGTCCGCCACACGTGCACGGAGTGCCGGATGGTGCTGGACGTGAACGAGCGGTACAGCAACGCCGCGCGCACCAGCGCCGGATCGCCCGACCACAGCGCGGGAAGCCGCATCGCGCGGCTGTCGGAGTCGAGCACGCAGTCCACGATGCCGCCCGGAACGGCCGTGGCGCGCGCCATGATGCGGGCCCGGACCGCGACCGACGTGTGCCGGTTGACGTAGACCGCCGTGGTCACATCGGGGTCGTCCAGGGCGGCCAGGGCTTCGGCGACGTCCGGGCGGCTCCAGCGCGCCTTGGCCAGCGTCAGGCGCTCCTTCGGCGAGGCCAGCGCGACCACCCAGGCGATCGTCTCCCGCGGCAGGTCGGCGCCGAAGCGCGCGAGGTCGGTGACGGTGCGCCGGTGCAGGTGCGGGACCAGAGCGGCGAGCGCCCCCGGGTCGAGGAGCATGAGCAGCTGCCGGAATTCGGCGGTGATCCCCCGCGGCGCGGCCGGCAGCGGCCGGTCGTCGCCGGACATCCGCCCGGCCGCTTCCACGAGTTCGGGAAGCAGGCCGGGATGGTCGGCCAGGTTGTCCTGCACGAACCGCCAAGCCGCCGGGTTGGCGCCCAGACGCGTGGTGAGGAGGGCGGCGAGGCCGCGGGTGCCGTCGACGTACGCCCACGCGTCGCCCGGCGCCAGCCGCCGCAGCCGCTTGAGGACGCCGTGTGCGGGCGCCGCGCCTTCGACCAGGCACGCGACGTGAGCCCCCGTCAGGCGCCAGGTGCGGACCGAAGGTTCGTCTCCGGCGAACTGGTGGACGGCGGTGCGTGCCCGGGCGGGCAGCGCCGGCGTGCCGCGCATCCGGCGCACCCGCTCGGGCACATCGGGGCCGAGGCGGTCGAGCAATGCCCCGTCCGCGGAGTCGAGTTGGTCGAGCAGCGCGACGAACGCCGTGACATCCACCGAGGCCTCCCCCACGAAAAAAGGACCCCGGTCCGTCCACCGGGGATGACTCCAGGTTACGGAGGCGGGGTGACACCCGCCGCTCTCTCCGCGGGCGGTTTCGAACACTTTCGTGCGACTTCGGACAAGGACCGGTCATGCGTGCGGCAAGCTCCGCGGCGGCGGTTCCCGCGGCGGTTCCGGCCGCGCAAGGGCTGCCCGCGGTCCGGATCATCACACTGCACACGTGCCGACAAGCCTTGTCATCACATGGTGACCGAAATACGTTCGCCGGGTCGGACGGCCGTCCCGTCCGGCCCGGCCAGACGAAAGGGGCAGGCGGCGTGAGCGAGTCAGCACGTCAAGGTCCGCGGCACGCGGTGGTGATCGGCCGTTCGGCGGTCGCCGCCGCGGTGGCGGAGGCGCTGCGCGGCGAAGGCACCGAGGTGGTGGCGGTTCCGGAAACCGCGGCGCTCGGCGCGGGCGATCCGGGCGAGGCGGTCGACCTGGTGGTCTTCGCGCCGTACACGCCCGGTTCGGTCGAGGCGCGGCCGGTGGTGGACCTGTCCCCCGCCGAGTGGGACCGGCTGGCCGAGGAGCCGGTGCGGGACGGCCTGGCGGCCTTCCAGTACGCGCACCCGCGGCTGAAGGCCGCCGGCGGCCGCTTCGTGCTGGCCGTGCCGAGCGTGGCGATCGAGGGCGGCTCCGGACTGGTGCCGCTCGCCACCGCGGCCGAGGCGCTGCGGGCGCTCGGCAAGTCGGCGGCCCGGCGCTGGGCCCGCGACGGGGTGTCGGTGCATCTGCTGACGCCCACGGTGTTCGCGCTCGACCCGGCGGCCGAAGCGCTGCGCGGCACGGATGTCGACCGCAGCGAAGCGGCGCTCGGGGCGGACTCGATGTCGCCCGAGGCGGTCGCCGACGTCGTCCTGCTGCTGTGTTCGCCGCGTGCCCGGCATCTGACCGGCAGCACGTTCGCCCTCGACGGTGGAGCGCTGATGGTGCCATGACCGATTCCGCAACGAACATCACCGACGCCGCGGACGGGCTCGACCCGATGCACACCGTGCGGCCCCTGACCGGCAAGACCGTCCTGATCACCGGTGCCGCCGCAGGTGTGGGCCGCGGCATCGCGCTCGCCCTGGGCAGCGCGGGGGCGAACGTCGTGGTGACCGCGCGGCGCAAGGAGGCCGGTGCCGAGGTCGCCGACGAGATCACCGCGCAGGGCGGTTCGGCATCGGTCGAGGTGTGCGACGTGACCGACGCCGAGCAGGTCGCGTCCGCTCTGGCGGGTGCGGTCGCCCGGTTCGGGCGGTTGGACGCGGTGGTGCACAACGCGACGAGCCGCCGGTCCAGCGAGCCGGTCGATTTGGAACATGCGAGCGTCGAGCTGTGGAACGAGCACGCGTCGGTGGCCTCGGTGGCCTCCTACACGCTCGCGAAGGCCGCGCATCCGTATCTGAAGGAGACCGCGGGCTCGTATCTGGTGCTCACGTCGCCGGCGGGCATGCAGGGCAGCGCGAACCTGTCGTTCTATGCGGCGGCGAAGGGCGGGCAGCGCGGCTTCATCAAGTCGCTGGCGCGCGAGTGGGGTCCGGACGGCATCCGGGTCAACGGCCTTGCTCCGCTGGCCGTGACTCCGGCGCTGGACAACGCGATGCGGCTCGACCCGACGATGGAGCCGCGGATCACGGCGCTCATTCCGATGGGGTGGATCGGCGACACGGAGACGGACATCGGCCCGTGCGCGGTGTTCCTGTGCGCCGCCGCGTCCCGCTACGTCACCGGCCAGACGCTGGTGGTCAGCGGCGGGCGGATGACGGCGCTCTAGCCGCGCTCCGGACGCACCCTCGCGACGAGGGGTCGGCGGGGCAGGCCCGCCCCGGCCGGGCCTGCCCCTTGTCCCGTACGACCATGACGGGACGTCAAGCATCCTGTCGGGAAAGGGAGGTGGACCTCCACCTCACGATCAAAAATCTCGCGTGATTTTACCTTTTCTAGCGCAACCATCGAGCGATTTGGCCGAGATGTCTGGAATGTCTGCGCATCAAGTTTGCCATACGCTCCCGTATGCCAACTCCTTTGCCCGGTCCAGGATTCGGCTCAGCCTTCGGCGATCGCGGCCAGGTCGCGGATCAGGCCGACGGTACGGGTGATCCGTTCCGGCTCGCGGCCGGACGCCCGGGCCAGCGCGCCCGCGCAGATCACCGCGAGCTTCACGACCGCGAACCGCTCGTAATAGGCGAGGTCGTGGACGGGCGCACCGCCGGTCTCCCGGTACGCCTCCACAAGCTGCTCCGCCGACGGCAGTGCCGGGTTGGCGTCCGGCAGATGCCCGCCGCGGTGCGCGTTGAGCAGCCGCCCGGCCGGGCCCCAGTAGGCGAGCAGCTGCCCCAGGTCGGCAAGCGGCTCGCCGACCGTGGAGAGTTCCCAGTCGAGCACGGCGCGGACTTCGCCGGGCGCGTCGGCGCGGTACATGACGTTGCCGAAGTTGTAGTCGCCGTGCACGACGCCGATCCGCCCGGCGTCCGGCACGTTCTCCGCCAGTTGCTTCAACAGGCCGTCGACGGACGGAACTTCGTCGACACCGCTGCGGTCCCACTGGCCTTGCCACCGGCGCAGCTGCCGCCGCATGTAGGGCTCGGGGCGGACCATGCCGCCCAGCCCGGCTTCCACCGGGTCCACCCGGTGCAGTGCGGCGAGGGTGCGGGCGAGGTTGAGCCCGGCTTCGCGGGCCGTGCCGGCGCCGAGGCGCGCGACGGCGGCGGCGTCCATGTGGAACACCCCGTCGAGGCGCTCCATCAGGTAGAACGAGGCGCCGATGACCTGTGGTTCGTCGCACAGCGCGACCATGCGGGCGACCGGGACGCCGCTGCCCGCGAGGGCGTCCTGCATGCGGTACTCGCGGCCCATGTCGTGCGCGGTCGGCAGCGCGCCGTGCACGGGCGGCCTGCGCAGCACCCAGTCGCGGCCGCCGCCGGTCACCCGGTAGGTGAGGTTCGACGACCCGCCGCTCAGCTGCGTGACCGCCAGTTCGGTGCCGGCGTCCACGAGTCCGCGTTCGGCGGCCCACGCGGCGAGCGGGGCGGCCGGGACCGGGTCGTCGTGCTGCGGGGCCGGTCTGCCGGCGGTCACGACGCGGATCCGGGGGCGGGCAGGTCGAGCCAGTCGGCGTACTGGCGTTCGGCGGCCGCACGGCGGGTGGGGACGTGCTCGGTGGGCCAGCCGTCGACGGCCTCGTAGCCGCGCAGGATCGTCTTGGCGATCTGCTGGATGTGCACCTCGTCGGCGCCGTCCGCGAGGCGGAAGTTGCGGGCCAGCCGGTACATCTCCTCCAGCGGCAGGTCCGTGGAGTAGCCGAGCGCGCCGTGCACCTGGATCGTGCGGTCGACGACGTCGTGGAGGATCTGCGCGCCCCAGTACTTGACCTCGGAGACGGCTTGGCGGGCGGCCTTGGGGCCTTCGTTGTCCCAGGTCCAAGCAGCCTTGAGGGTCAGCAGGCGGAACGCTTCGATCTCGATGTTCGAGCGGGTCACCATCTGCTGGATCAGCTGCTGGTCGGCCAGCCGCTTGCCGTGCGAGGTGCGCGACACGGCGCGCTCGCACAACATGTCGAAGGCGCGGCGGCACTGGCCGATCCAGCGCATCGCATGGTGGATGCGGCCGCCGTTGAGGCGCTTCTGGGCGAGCAGGAAGGCGTCGCCGGGCTCGCCGATCAGGTTCTCGGCGGGCACCCGGCAGTCGGTGAACCGGAGTTCGGCGTGGCCGCCGAGGTTGCGGGTGGCTTCGCCGTCGTACGGGTGGTGCATGGTGTGCACGTTCCGCACGATCTCCAGCCCGGGGGTGCCGCGTTCGACGACGAACATCGAGGCGCGGCGGTGCCGTTCGGCGTCCGGGTCGGTGACCGCGAAGACCAGGATGAAGTCCGCGCGGGAGGCGTTGGACGCGAACCACTTGTGGCCGTTGATGACGTAGTCGTCGCCGTCGCGCACGGCCGCGGTCTTGATGCCGGTCGGGTCGGATCCGGCGGTGTGCGGCTCGGTGAGCGAGAAGCAGCTGGTGAGCCTGCCGTCCAGGAGCGGCCACAGCCAGCGTTCCTTCTGCGCGTCGGTCGCGCCGACGGCGAGGAGTTCGCTGTTGCCCGAGTCGGGGGCCTGGTTGCCGAAGATGTTCGGCGCGGATCCGGTGCGGCCGAGGATCTCGTGCATGAGCGCGAGCTTGACCTGGCCGAAGCCCTGGCCGCCCAGCTCGGGGTCGAGGTGTGCGGCCCACAGGCCGCGGTCCTTGACCCGCTGCTTGAGCGGCTCGGTGACGGCCTGCCAGTTGGCCGGGCTCATCCGCTGCCGGACGAGGTCGAGGGGTTCGATCTCCTCCACGACGAGGGCGCGGATCCAGTCCAGCTCTCGTGCGAAGTCGGGATCGGTGCGGAAATCCCAGGCCACGGCTTTCTCCCCGGAAGTTGGCGGACCGCTGTTCCGGGGGAACGTAACCCGACTAGTTAACCATGTCAATTAAATCCGCGGAGCGGGTTCACGTCGCCCGGACGAGCACCGGACCGGCCCAGCGGAACAGGCTGCGGAACAGGCTTACGCGCGGACTCCCCGCAGGTCGGCGACCAGCCGCTGCATCTGCGCGGCCAACGAGCCCAGCTCCTCGGCCGTCCATCCGCGCAGCTGCTCGGCGAGCAGCGCGTCGTTGGCGGCGGAGAAGCTGCGGTACGCCGCCCGGCCCTGCTCGGTCGCCTCGACCATCGACACCCGGCCGTCCTCGGCGTCGCCGACCCGCACGATGTAGCCGCCGTCCTCCAGGATGCGGATCTGCCGGCTCAGCGCGGCCGGCTGGATGTCCGCCAGCTCGGCCAGCTCGGTCGGCCGCACCGGGCCGTGGTCGATCACCCGGTGCAGGATCCCGATGGCGACGAGGTTGAGCGCGACCCCGGAGCGTGCCGCGTGCAGCGCGTCGAGCTGCCGGCTGTTGACGAACCTCTTGACGGCATTGATCGCTTCGTTGATCGCGCGGCGGCTCTCGGCATCGGTCATGGCGCGCAGCCTAGACGAGTCTTTCCGAACACGTTCAGTGGTCGTAGGCGGTCAGTGAGCGGCTGACCGCCTGGCCGGTGTGGAAGTTGTGCCACACCGCGGCGGTCAGTGCGAGGACTCGCTGAGCCACGCGGA
>NZ_BAABHS010000057.1:0-34402 GCF_039542225.1 Yinghuangia aomiensis
CGCCGCCTCGGCCGGCGGCGGCCCGGCGGCCCGCGCCGCCGCCGCGTCCCCCGGACCCGCCGCGCGCACCGCGCGGGGCGCCCGAGCGCTCGTCGCGGTCGTTGCCCGCGCCGCGGTAGTTTCCGCGGCCGGAGCCCTGCCTGCCTGTGCCAGCCATCAATCGTCCGTAGTCGTCTGACCGGTCTCCTCGTCCGGGGCCGGAACTGCCTCGGGCACGGACGCACTACCGGTGTCGGTGGGGTCGGGTGCCGCGGGGGCGGGATCGGCCGGAGCACCGTCCGTGGGCTCCTCGGCATCCGCCGCCGCGGGGTCTTCCCCACCAGTATCCCCGGTTCCGCCGCCCCCGGCTGCCACCGGGCCGGGCGAGCGGACCGGGAAGCCGTCCAGGCCGCCCTCGGTCTCCGCTTCCAGCGCCTCGACCTCGGGCAGGAACGGGGCCAGCTCGGGCAGCTCGTCGAGGCTCACCAGCCCCATGCGCTCCAGGAAGAAGTCCGTCGTCCGGTACAGGAACGCGCCGGTGTCCGGCTCGACCCCGTACTCCTCGACGAGACCGCGCGCCAGCAGGGTGCGCATGACGCCGTCGCAGTTCACGCCGCGCACCGCGGAGATCCGGCTGCGGCTGACCGGCTGCCGGTAAGCGACCACGGCGAGAGTCTCCAGCGCGGCCTGGGTCAGCTTGGACTGCTGCCCGTCGAGGACGAACTTCTCCACCGCCTCGGCATGCTCCGGCCGCGTGTAGAAGCGCCAGCCGCCCGCCACCTGCCGCAGATCGAAGCCCCGGCCCTGGTCGGTGTACTCCTGCGCCAACTCGCGCAGCGCGGCCAGCACCGCCTCGGTCGGCTGTTCGAGCACCTGCGCCAGCACGATGTCCGGGACGGGGCTCTCGACCACCATCAGCACGGCTTCGAGCTGGGGCTTGAGGTGGTCGGGATCACCGAAGGGATAGGGGGTCGCGTCGGTGGCGGAGGCAGCGTCGGCTGCGGCCGGTTCCGGCATCGGGCTCGGCTCGGTGGCGGGAGCCGGAACGGTCGGGGCGGCGGCCGTGGCACTCTCCGCGGCGGGGTGGGACGGCTCGGGCCGGGCGTTCCCCGTCGGGTGGGCGGCGACCGGTTCGGTTCCCGGGCCCGGCTCCGCGGCCGGGGCGGGGACGATCAAGGTGGGAGCGGCGCCCGACGCGGGGCCCGGCACGGTCGGGGCGACGGCTGCCGCACCCGGCGCCCCCGGGTGGCGCGGCCGGGACTGTGCGCGTCGGCCCGGGTCCTTGACCTCGGGCGCCGGCCGGTCGGTTGCGAACGCGTCCGCTCCCTCGGGGCCCGACACGGCAGCGTCCGGCGCGTGCGGGTGGGCGTGGGCCTGCGGGTCCGCCCCGGCGGTAGTGCCCGGCTCGGCGGCGGTGTCGGAAACGGTGGCGGTGTCGGAAACGGTGGCGGTGTCGGAAACGGTGGGCGGCGAGGCCGCGGCGGTCGGAGCGCCCGGGCCGTCCGGGTGAGGCTGTGCGTGCCGGTCCGGGCCGGCCGCGGCGGAGCCCTGTCCGGCGGCCGGGTTCGAGACGACCGGCGGCACGGCGGCCGCTTCGTGCGACCGGAGTCGGGCGTGCCCCTCCTGACCCGCGCCGGAGTCCGCACCGGCCGCGGACCCCTGCTCGACGGCGGAATCGGGCACGCCGACCCGCAGTTCCATGGCGTTCGGCTCCCGCGATCCGGGCTCGGGGCGGGAGCGCTCTGCTGCACCGGTCGGGTCCGACCTGTCCGCGTCCGTGCCCGTCTCCGCGGCATCGCGTACGTGGTCCCCCGGCGCGGTTCCCGGGGTTGCCTCGCGCTGGAGCGGAAGACCGGCCGCCGCGTCGGGGACGTCCGCCGCGTGCGGCCCGGCGGGCGGCTCGGCGGCGGGCGGCTCGTCCGGCGGCTCGATCCAGAATCCGTCGTCGGTCATACCTGAGCCTCCACGTCCTGCCCGTCCGCCACGTCGTCCGCGGCCTCCTCGTCGTGCCCGTCCCGCTCGTCGTGCCGCTGGTGTGCGGCGCCGTCGGCCATCGCGAGGATGTCCGCCGCGGTGACCACGTCGCCCGGGGCCGGGCCGGCCGGCTCGTCGTCCGCGTCCGCGCCGTCCGCTTCGTCGAATTCGGCACCGACCTGCGGGGCGTCCGTGTCGCCGCCGGTCCAGCGCACGTGCAGTTCGCCGAGCGCCTCGACCTGGTCGAACCCCACCGCGGCCTCGCGGAACAGCTCCAGCAGGCACAGGAACCGCGCGATGACGTGCAGCTTGTCCGGGCAGTCCGCGGTGAGCGCGCGGAACGTCAGCGCGCCGTGCCGCCGCAGGCGCTCGACGACGATCGCCGACTGCTCGCGCACGCTGACCCGCTGCACGTGGATGTGCTCGATCGAGACCAGCTTCGGCGACTTCGGCGCCATCGCCCGCGCCGCGAGCCGGGCGAACTTGTCGAGGTCCATCTTGATGACGATCTCGGGCAGCAGACCCGTGTAGCGGTCTTCGAGGGGCACGTCGCGCGGGTAGCGGCGCCCTTCGTTCGCCCACCGCTCGTCGAAGATCGCCGCGATCTGCTTGTACGCCCGGTATTGCAGGAGCCGCGCGAACAGCAGGTCGCGGGCTTCGAGCAGCGCGAGGTCTTCCTCGTCCTCGACTTCGGCGGCGGGCAGCAGCCGCGCGGCCTTGAGGTCGAGCAGGGTGGCCGCGACGACGAGGAACTCGGTGGCGACGCCGAGGTCCCAGTCGGGGCCTTGCGCGCGGATGTACGCGATGAACTCGTCGGTGACCTTGGAGAGCGAGACCTCGGTGACGTCGAGCTTGTGTTTGGCGATCAGCCCGAGGAGCAGGTCGAAGGGGCCTTCGAAGTTGTCGAGGCGGACGGCGAAGCCCTTGTGGTCGGCGGCGGTGCCGTCGGCCGCGGCCTCGCCGGGTGCCGCCTCGCCGTCCGGAGCCCCGTCACCGTCCGGTGCCTCGTCCTCGCCCGGCGCTTCGTCGTTCTCCGGTGCCGCCTCGCCCTCCGGTGCCGCCTCGCCGCCCGGTGCCGCAACCCCGTCGCCCGCCCCGTCGCCCGCCTCGGCTTCCGCCGGGACCGCTTCGTCCGCGGTGTCCGGAACCGGCCCGTTTGCCGGCCCCTCGTCCGCGGTAGCCGGGTCGACCGCACCCGTGCTCTCCGCGGCCGGCTCCCAGGCCTCCGCGCCCGCGGCACCCTGCGTCGGGACGGCAGCGGGCCCGCGGCCGAGCGAGCGGCGGGCCGGGGGGACGGAGTTCGCAGTGGACATCGGGTTCCATGGTGCCGGGAATCGGGCATACCGGCAGGTTGCCCCGCCGCGGGACTCTGGATTTTCCAGCCAGGGACGACGGTGGGCAAGCCGCCCCCGCGAAATCCGGCCCGCCCGGCCTACGGCTTTCCCCGCGCGGGAATGGCGGATCGCGGCCTGGCGGCCTCGCACGGGCAAAGCTCTGGCGGGAGCCGGTTCGGTGCTCGTACCGTCGATGTGGCGTCTTGGGCGGCGCCGGCCGGCAAGCCCCGGTAGACACAACGGACGCGGACCCCGACCGGCAAGGCCCACGCCCTGCCGTCCGAGATCCGCGTCCGCAAAAACCCCGACCGGGCCCTCAGTGCCCCGGTCCACCGCCCCGCAGCCGTCGCACCAGAATGCTCGCCTCGCCGCGGGCCTCCAGGTCGGCCAGCACCACGGCAATCGCCTCGCGCACTATCCGGCCACGGTCAACCGCGAGCCCGAAGTCCCCGCGCAGCGTGAGCCGGGCGTGTTCGAGGTCCATCAGTTCCTCGGCCGACACGTACACGGTGATCTTCTCGTCGTGCCGCTCCCGGCCGCTCGGCCGCCGCTGGACGCGGCCGCGCCGCGGTGCGGGGCGGGCCGCCGCCGCGTCGCGGGCCTGGGCCGGCGGCGGGACGGTGCGCTCGGTGGTGCGGGCTTCCTGCGCCTGGGCGCTCATCGCGTCGGCGGCCGCGGCCGCCGCGGCGGACGCCGAAACGGTGCCGTCCCCGACGGAGTTCCCCGCACCAGCCGCCTCGGCTTCCGCGTCGGGTCCGGCCGACGGCGCGGGGACCGCGCGGACGTGCCCGTTTCCGGACACCCCCGGCACCCCGGACGCCCCGGGCGTTCCGGCCGCTTCGGGCGCGGCGGTTCCGACCGCCGGCGCCGGGCCGGAGCCGTCCCCGTTCGG
Organism: Yinghuangia aomiensis; assembly: GCF_039542225.1. NCBI lineage: Bacteria > Bacillati > Actinomycetota > Actinomycetes > Kitasatosporales > Streptomycetaceae > Yinghuangia > Yinghuangia aomiensis. The sequence goes on from NZ_BAABHS010000057.1 coordinate 4,180, forward strand.
ACCGGGCTGACGCGGGGTCAGTCCGGCGCCGCCGGTGGTGCGGAACAGCTCGTCGGCGCCCGGCAGACTCACTCGGCGCGGCACCGGGCGAGCACCTCCCTCGCAAGCTGGCGATACGCGGCGGCTCCCACGGAGTTCGACGCGTACGTCGTGATCGGTTCCCCGGCGACGGTGGTCTCCGGGAACCGGACCGTGCGTCCGATGACCGTGTGGAACACCTGTTCGCCGAACGCCTCGACGACGCGGGCGAGCACTTCGCGGCCGTGCACGGTGCGCACGTCGTACATGGTCGCCAGGATGCCGTCGAGCACGAGGTTCGGGTTGAGCCGCTCGTGCACCTTCTCGATCGTCTCGGTCAGCAGCGCGACACCGCGGAGCGCGAAGAACTCGCATTCCAGCGGCACGATCACGCTGTCCGCGGCGGTGAGCGCGTTGACCGTGAGCAGACCGAGGGACGGCTGGCAGTCGATGATGATGTAGTCGTAGTCCTGCACCAGCGGCCGGATGGCACGTGCCAGCGTCGTCTCGCGCGCGACCTCGGTGACGAGCTGGACTTCGGCCGCCGAGAGGTCGATGTTGCTCGGCAGCAGGTCCATGCCCGGGATGATGGTCTTCAGCAGGACGTCGTCGGCGCTGAGGTGCGACTCCATCAGCAAGTTGTAGACGGTGAGTTCCAGCTCCATGGGGTTGACGCCGAGGCCGACCGAGAGGGCGCCCTGCGGGTCGAAGTCCACGAGCAGCACGCGCCGTCCGTACTCCGCGAGTGCGGCGCCCAGGTTGATGGTCGACGTGGTCTTGCCGACGCCGCCCTTCTGGTTGCACATCGCGATGATCTTGGCGGGGCCGTGTTCGCTCACCGGTCCGGGGACCGGGAAGTACGGCAGCGGACGGCCGGTCGGCCCGACGCGCTCGCGGCGCTGGGTCGCGGCGTCGGGGGCGAGGGTCGCGGCGTACTCGGGGTCGGGCTCGTAGTCGGCGTCCGGGTCGAACGGACCGCCGCGCAGCTCTTCGGCGTACCGGAGTTCGTCGTCGTAGTAGTACATGTCGTACGCGTATTCGTCCGACTCGACCCCGCGCGGGCCCGAGTCGACCGCAGAACCTTCCGCACCCGCATGGTCGGCCGTCGACGGGAGCGCGCCGTCGCGCATCCCCTGCTGCTCCGCGGCAGAGCCCGGCGCGGGGATCCCCGCTCCGCTGCCCTGAACCGACCCACGGGGGGCCTGGGCCGACGCTGGCTGGGCACCCCCGGGAGCAAATGTCGACTCATTCACAAGTCGTCTTACCTCCTTGCCGACCAGGCCATTTCTTGCTTCGTCAGCGTGACGATCCAGTGCTGACGGTTCGCGACTCTATGGCGTGTCGCATGGTCGCAGCAAGGCGAACCGCCCGACCCATGCAACATCGCACCGGTTCAGTCAAGAGCCCGCGGGTGGGAAGCTGCGTACACCTCGCGAAGTCGATCAATCGTGACCAGCGTGTAGACCTGAGTGGTCGTCACCGATGCATGTCCCAGCAGTTCTTGGACAACTCGGACATCCGCTCCTCCGTCCAGCAGGTGCGTCGCGAACGAGTGCCGCAACGTGTGCGGCGACATCGGCTCGGTCAACTGCGCGCGCTTGGCGGCCGATCCGAGCACCGTCCAACCGCTCTGCCGGGACAGCCGGCCGCCGCGGGCGTTGAGGAACAACGCGGGGCCACCGCGACCGTTTCCGACCAGATCCGATCGGCCGCGTCCGAGGTACGCGCCCACCGCTTCCGCGGCATACGAACCGACGGGCACCACACGCTGCTTGCCGCCCTTGCCGGAGAGGACCACGGTACGGGCCGTCAGATCGACATCGTCGATATCGAGACCGACCGCTTCGGAGATCCGCGCCCCGGTGCCGTACAGCAGTTCCAGCAGGGCCCGGTCGCGCAGTCCGAACGGCGGGTCCGCCGCACCGGCGGCCGCCAGCAGCGCCTCGACGCGGTCCAGCGGCACGGCCTTCGGGAGCCGCAACGGCGGTGCCGGCGGGGCGATTTCCCCCGCGGCGTCCCGTTCGACCCGGCCTTCCCGCAGCCAGAACTTGTGCAGCCCGCGGACCGCGACCACCCCGCGCGCGGCGGAGGATTCCGCGAGCGCGGGGCCGTGATCGTCGCCGGTACGCAACGCGCCTGCGTAGGCGGCGACATCGGCCGCGGTGACGTCCGCCGGATTACGGTGGCCGAGGCCGTCAAGAAAGGCCAGATATCGCCCCAGGTCGCGGCGGTAGGCGGCGAGGGTGTTGGGGGCCAAGCCTCGTTCTACGGCAAGGTGGTCAAGGTAGGCCCGTGTCGCGTGGGTCAGCGTTTCGGACACCCGGGCTCCCTCGACGGTGCTCACCTTTGCTGGGCCCTCCCTCTCCCGCCGCGGGTCCCCTCCCCCACCCCCGCCGCCACCGCGAGTCTCGTCCGCGCCGCCGACTGCCGTCCAACGCGAAAGAACCAGCCTGTGGACGGCAACCCCGACGGGTGGTTCCCGCGCAGGTTATCCACAGCAAAACGCGCGATGCCGGTCCCACGCCATTGTGGGACCGGCATCGCGCGTCACGCGGCACGGCGCGAGCGGCCGTCGGGGGCCGCCCGCTCGCGCCGGCGAAGACCGCGGCGACGACAGGGGCGCGCCGCCGCGGGGGTCGGCCGGGCCCTCAGGGGAGGGGGCCCGGCCGATGTTCGGAGATCAGGCGAGCAGCTGCGGGATCTCGACGTAGCCCAGGCCGTGCGCCTCGGCGACGGCGCCGTTGGTGAGCTGGCCCTCGTGGGTGCTCAGGCCGAGCGCGAGCGCCGCGTCGTCCTGGCACGCCTTGCGCCAGCCCTTGTTCGCGAGCGCGACGATGTACGGCATCGTCGCGTTCGTGAGGGCGTAGGTGGAGGTGTGCGGCACCGCGCCCGGCATGTTGGCGACGCAGTAGAAGATCGAGTTGTGGACCTTGTAGACCGGGTTGTCGTGCGTGGTCGGACGCGAGTCCTCGAAGCAGCCGCCCTGGTCGATGGCGATGTCGACGAGCACGGAGCCCGGCTTCATCTTCGCCACCAGCTCGTTCGTGATGAGCTTCGGGGCCTTGGCGCCCGGCACCAGCACCGCGCCGATGACGAGGTCGGCGTCGACGACGGCGCGCTCGATCTCGTAGGCGTTGGAGGTGACGGTCTGCAGGTGGCCCTGGTAGATCCGGTCGGCCTGGCGGAGCGTCTCGATGTTCTTGTCGAGCAGCAGCACCTCGGCCTGCATGCCGAGCGCGATCGCCGCGGCGTTCAGGCCGGACACGCCGGCGCCGATGACGACGACCTTCGCGGCGTACACGCCGGAGACGCCGCCCATGAGGGTGCCGCGGCCGCCGCCCTGGCGCATCAGGTGGTACGAGCCGACCTGCGGGGCCAGCCGGCCCGCGACCTCGGACATCGGGGCGAGCAGCGGAAGCTGGCCGCCGGGGAACTGGACGGTCTCGTACGCGATGGACGTGGTCCCCGCCGCGAGCAGCGCGTCCGTGCACTCGCGGGAGGCCGCGAGGTGGAGGTACGTGAACAGGGTCTGGTCCTTGCGGAGGCGCCCGTACTCCTCCGCGATGGGCTCCTTGACCTTGAGGATCAGCTCACCGGTCTCCCACACCGCGTCGGCGGTGTCGAGGATGGTGGCGCCGGCGGCCACGTACTCCTCGTCGGTGATGGAGGAGCCGACACCGGCGTCCTTCTGGACGAACACCTCGTGGCCGTTGCGCACGAGTTCGTGCACGCCGGCGGGCGTGATCGCCACGCGGTACTCGTGGTTCTTGACCTCGCTGGGAATGCCGACCTTCACGGCTATCCACGTCCTTACGTACAGAGGGTTGAGACGCCGTCGGGGAAGCTGTCCGGCGGACCCGCGGGCAGGCTGAGGCGCACTGCCGTCACTCCGAGGCACACCTAGCTTAATGCGGTCCCAACACCCTGCCAACCTTACAAAGTGCCAGTGAATGCAGCACATTGTTTGGCTTTCCCAGGTTGGGACGCCCGTGGAGGGGTTCTGAGCTGCTGTTTGTGGCGTACCCGTGCGCATGGGGACTCACGCGGAATGCCCGCGCGCGGGCAGCAGAAAGCCGCCGGGGACCCCGGCGGACGGTGGTGCGGGTCACTCCCCGCGTTGCGCGGGGACTCCGGGCTGCGCGTCCTCGTCCAGCAGACGCCGCATCTCGTCGGCCTGGGGGACGTCGCTGACCAGGGCGAGCGCCTGGCGGCGGCGGGCCCGGGCCTCGCCGGGGTCGCCGGCGTCGTCGAGGAGGTCTGCGGTGCGCAGCAGGGTCAGTGCTTCGAGGCGTTCGTCGCCCGCGGTGCGGAAGGCTTCGACGGCGTCGCGGTAGACGGTGAGGGCTTCGCGGGTGCGTCCGGCGTCGCCGAGGCATTCGCCGATGTCGGCGAGGACGCGGCCGACGTGCGCGTGGTCGCCGAGGCGGCGGCGGACGCCGAGGGCGGCGCGGTGGTCGCGGAGGGCTTGTTCGAAGCGGCCCATGCGGGCGTGCAGGCGGCCGAGGTGGGAGAGGACGCGGGCTTGGCCGTCGGCGTCGCCGGTGGTGCGGCGCAGCAGGAGGGCGCGGTCGTACCAGTCGGCGGCGCGCTGCAGGTCGCCGAGGTCGGCGTAGGCGTTGCCGAGGTTGACCATGGCGCGGCCTTCGCCGGCCGGGTCGGCGATGGAGCGGGAGACCTCGAGGGCGGCGCGGTAGCAGGCGAGGGCTTGTTCGAGTTCGGCGCGGGCGACGTGCAGGTTGCCGAGGTTGAGGAGGGCGACGGATTCCTGGCGGCCCGAGCCGTGCCGGCGGGCGGTGGCGAGGGCGAGTTCGTGGAGTTCGCGGACGTCGCGCCAGTGCGCGCGGCGGTCGAGGATCCGGGTGAGGACGGCGACGAGGCGGCGGGTGGGTCCGTCGAGCCCGGCGGACGCGGCGACGCGGGCGGCGGCGAGGAGTTCGGGGCGTTCTTCGCGCAGCCATGCGCGCGCGTGCGCGGGCGATTCGAAGCGGACGTCGGCGGGGACTTCGCGGCCGCGGCCGGCGAGGGTGTGCTCGGCGGCGCGGGCGAGGCGGATGTACCGCTCGAGGAGGCGGACGCGGGCGGTGCGGCGTTCGCCGGGGCGTTCTTCGGCGTCGAGGCATTCCTGGACGTAGCCGCGCAGGAGTTCGTGGAAGCGGAACCGGCCGGGGGTGGGGCCGGGTTCCAGGAGGTGCAGTTCGCACAGTTCGGCGAGGGAGGTGGCGGCGGCGTCGGGTCCGCAGTCGGCGAGCGCGGCGGCCGCGTCGGAGCCGAATTCGCCGCCGGGGACGAGTGCGAGCAGGCGCAGCAGGCGGGCCGCGGAGGGCACGAGTTCGCGGTGCACGAGGGTGAAGCAGGCGCGCAGCGCGAGTTCGGTGGCGGGGCAGGTGCTCTGCACGCGCAGGCGTTCGGCGCGCAGGCGGCGGGCGACGTCGGCGAGGGCGTATTGCGGGCGGGCGCGCAGCCAGGCGCCGGCGAGGTGGACGGCGCCGGGGTGGTAGTCGCACAGCGACAGGAGTTCGTCGGCGGCGCGGGGGTCGCAGGCGACGCGGGTGTGTCCGGCGAGGGAGCCGAGGAGTTCGGCGGCGGCGTCGGGTTCGAGGACGTCGAGGGCGCAGGCGCGGACGACGGCGGCGCGGCCGAGGCCGGTGAAGGGGGTGACGCTGGTGGCGACGACGAGGGCGGTTTGGCTTTCCGGGAGTAAGGGCCGCAGTTGGCCGGCTCCGGCGAGGTCTTCGAGGAGGAGGAGTATCCGCCGGTCGACGACGAGTTCGCGGAAGCGGCGGGTGCGGTCGTCGGTGCCGGACGGCACGTCGCGTTCGCCGAGCGCGTGCAGAAAGGATTCGAGGACGTCGGCGGGCGGGACGGTCTCGCCGCGTGCGCCGGTGAGCCGCGCGTACAGCACGCCGTCGGGGAAGTGCGGGGCGAGCCGGTGGGCGAGCAGCACGGCGAGGCTGCTGCGGCCGATGCCGACCGGCCCGGACACGGCCACGATGCGGTCGGGCGGCAGCAGCGAGGCGGTGCCCGGCGCGGGGACGGCGGCGCCGGGTCCGGTGACCCAGCCGTAGAGGGTGCGCAGTTCGTCGGTGCGGCCGACGAATCCGAGCGGTGCGGGGGGCAGTTGGGCGGGGCCGAGGCGCAGCGTGGGGACGCCGGATTCCTCGCCGGCCCGCGGTCCGGGGACGGCGGTGTTCCGCGCGTCGTCGCCTCCGGCGACGGCCGTGGATTCACCCGCTTGGATCACTGCCGACGACCCCCTGTTCCCAGCCCCCAGACAGCCTTACGGCGCAGGTTAGCGAACCGGTGGAGCCGGGTGCCGCGCGACGCACCCCTACCTGGGGATGACGCTCACCAACGCCACCCCCTCGTGCAGCATTCCCCGGACCAGAACGCCCGGACCAAAACGGCCGGACCAGAACGCCCGGACCAAAACGGCCGGACCAGAACGCCCGGACTAAAACGGCCGGGCCGGCCACGGCGCGTCCGCCGGCCGCAGAGCGTCCAGTCCGCCCGGCCGGTTCCGTGCCGCGTGCAGGGCGAGGACGCCCGCGCACAGCGTCGGGTTGTGCAGGTCGCCGGCCAGCACCCGGCCGATCAGCTCGTCGGCCGGCGCCCAGGCCAGCTCGAGGTCGAGTTCCTCGCCGTGCGCCTGGTACCGCTCGCCTTCGACCTCGCTCAGTCCGCGGGCGAGGAAGACCCGGATGGCCTCGCTCGACGAGCCGGGGCTGTTGTACAGGTCGACGAGCACGTGCCAGTCGTCGGCCTTGTGGTGCGCTTCCTCGTACAGCTCGCGCTGCGCGGCGAGCAGCGGCGGCTCCCCGGCGACGTCGAGCAGCCCGGCGGGGACCTCCCACAGCTTCTGCCGCACGGGGTGGCGGTACTGGCGCAGCACCAGCACGCGGTCGTCGGGGTCGAGCGCGATGACGCCGACCGCCCCGGGGTGGACGAGGTAGTCGCGCCGGGCCGGGGACCCGTCCGGCATGGTGACGACCTCGGTGCGGAGTCCGGTCATGCGGCCCTGGTAGGGCGTCGACGATTCGGTGACCGGCCATTCCGCGGGGCTGTCTGCGATGTCCATGGGCAAAACCTAGTGGAACGTGCGGCGGGGGCGGATCCGCGTCGCCGATCCGCCCCCGCCGTGTCACCGCATGTGCGTGCCGCTACCCCGCGACCTCCGCCGCCGCGCGGTCTTCGCCGGTCACGCGGCGCACCGCTGCCGCGACCAGGCCCGCGAACAGCGGGTGCGGGCGGGTCGGGCGGGACTTGAGTTCGGGGTGGGCCTGGGTGGCGACGAAGTACGGGTGCACGTTGCGCGGCAGCTCGACGTACTCGACGAGGCGGCCGTCGGGCGACAGGCCGGAGAACACCAGGCCGGTGGCTTCGAGCTGCTGGCGGTAGGCGTTGTTGACCTCGTAGCGGTGGCGGTGCCGCTCGAACGAGTGGTCGGCGCCGTAGACCTCGGCGGCGATCGAGCCGGACGTGAACTTCGCCTCGTACTCGCCGAGCCGCATGGTGCCGCCCAGGTCGCCCTGGCCGGCGACGATGTCGAGCTGGTCGGCCATGGTGGAGACGACCGGGTGGGCGGTCTGCTCGTCGAATTCGAGGGAGTTGGCGCCGTCGAGGCCGGCGAGGGACCGGGCGGACTCGATGACCATGCACTGCAGGCCGAGGCAGATGCCGAGCGTGGGGATCTTGTGCTCGCGCGCGTACTTGATCGCCTGGACCTTGCCCTCGACACCGCGGTCGCCGAAGCCGCCGGGCACCAGGACCGCGTCGACGTCCGCGAGTTCGCGGGCGGCGCCCTCGGGGGTGGCGGTGTTGTCCGAGGTCACCCACTTGATCTTGGCGCGCACGTTGTTGGCGAAGCCGCCCGCGCGGATGGCCTCGGTGACCGACAGGTAGGCGTCCGGCAGGTCGATGTACTTGCCGACCAGGGCGACGGTGACCTCGCGCTCCGGCTGGTGCACGCGGCGCAGCAGGTCGTCCCAGGTCGACCAGTCCACGTCGCGGAAGTTCAGGCCGAGGCGGCGGACGACGTAGGCGTCGAGGCCTTCGGCGTGCAGCACCTTGGGGATGTCGTAGATCGACGGCGCGTCGATGGCGGCGACGACGGCTTCCTCGTCGACGTCGCACATCAGCGAGATCTTGCGCTTGATGTCCGCGGGCACCGGGCGGTCGGCGCGCAGCACGACGGCGTCGGGCTGGATGCCGATGGAGCGCAGCGCGGCGACGGAGTGCTGGGTGGGCTTGGTCTTCAGCTCGCCGGACGGGCCGATGTAGGGCAGCAGCGACACATGCAGGAAGAACACGTTGTCGCGGCCGACCTCGTGCCGGATCTGCCGCACCGACTCCAGGAACGGCAGCGACTCGATGTCGCCGACCGTGCCGCCGACCTCGGTGATCACGATGTCGACCTCGTCGCCGGCCATCTGCCGGATGCGCGACTTGATCTCGTTGGTGATGTGCGGGATGACCTGGACGGTGTCGCCGAGGTACTCGCCGCGCCGCTCCTTGGCGATCACCGACGAGTAGACCTGGCCGGTGGTGACGTTGGCCGAGCCGTGCAGGTCCTCGTCGAGGAAGCGCTCGTAGTGGCCGATGTCCAGGTCGGTCTCGGCGCCGTCGTTGGTGACGAACACCTCGCCGTGCTGGAACGGGTTCATCGTCCCCGGGTCGACATTCAGGTACGGGTCGAGCTTCTGCATCGTCACGCGGAGCCCGCGCGCCTTGAGCAGCGCGCCGAGGCTGGATGCCGTGAGCCCCTTGCCGAGCGAGGAGGCGACACCCCCGGTGACGAAAAGATGCTTGGTCGGCCGGGTGCGAGCCGAACGCGCGCCGCGCGTCGGACTGCCGGGCGTCTGCACTGCCAAGGAGGGGCTCCCGTGGGGTCGATCCGAAGGGGGAATCCGAGGGGGATTCGGAAGGGGGGAGGCCTTGGTCGCGGGCCGTCCCTTCAAGTCCACGGGAGTCCAGGGTAACAGCGCACGCGGACATCGTCCCGTAGGCGGAGCCGTCACCACGGAGGACGATCCACCATATTCGGAGCGTGACAATCCGTGCCTACCGCCCCTCGCATAGCATCGGAAAGGAGGGCAGTTCCGGATGAACTCCCCCGCCTAGGCCACGCAGAGTCACGGAGTGGCCGCCACCACGGCTCCGGTTCGCGTACCCTGATCAAGGACTGCGCGTGCCCTTCGAGGGTCGGCCGGTCGTCCCTCCAAGCTCGTTCCAGCCCGTTTCACCCGCCTTCAGTTCGTCTCCTTTCCAGACCCATCTTCTCCAGGCACAGCGCCGGACATCGGCAGGACGGATTTCCCGCGTGAGCAATCGCATCGAGGACTACGCCCTCATCGGGGACATGCAGACCGCCGCTCTGGTGGGCCGCGACGGCTCCGTGGACTGGCTGTGCCTCCCCCGATTCGACTCCCCCGCGATCTTCGCGGGACTGCTCGGCACCGAGGACAACGGCTATTGGAAGATCGCGCCGTTGTCCGGCGGGGTGTCGACCCGCCGCCAGTACCAAGGCGACTCGCTCATCCTCGAATCCGAGTGGGAAACGCCCCGCGGCACGATCCGCGTGACCGACTTCATGCCGCCCTCGGACGAGCTGATCGGCGCACCCGCGATCGTGCGCATCGTCGAAGGCATATCCGGGCAGGTCCCGGTGCGCTCCGAGATACGCATGCGGTTCCACTACGGCAAGGTCGTCCCCTGGGTCCGCCGCCACGACGACGGCCGCACCGTCGCCGTCGCCGGCCCCGACTCGGTGTGGCTGCAGAGCGACACCGACCACTACGGCCGCGGCATGACCACCTACGCCGACCTCACCGTCGGCCCCGGCGACCGGCACGCCTTCGTGCTCAGCTGGTGGCCCTCCCACGCGCAGCCGCCGCTGGGCACCGACGCCGAGGAAGTCCTCCAGGACACCCAGCTGTTCTGGCAGGACTGGGTCTCCCGGTGCACCTACGACGGCCCGTGGCGCGACGCGGTCGTCCGCTCGCTCATCACCCTCAAAGCGCTCACCTACGCGCCCACCGGCGGCATCGTCGCCGCCCCCACCACCTCGCTCCCCGAGGACGTCGGCGGCGTCCGCAACTGGGACTACCGCTACACGTGGCTGCGCGACGCCGCGATGACCCTGTCGTCGCTCGTCCGCACCGGCTTCCTGGAGGAAGCGACGGCGTGGCGCGAGTGGCTGCTGCGCGCGGTCGCCGGCGACCCGGAGAACCTGCAGATCATGTACGGCGTCGGCGGCGAACGCCGGCTCACCGAGTACGAAGCCGACTGGCTGCCCGGCTACGAGCACTCCAGCCCCGTCCGCATCGGCAACGCCGCCGCCGAGCAGTTCCAGCTCGACGTCTACGGCGAGGTCGTCGACGCCCTCCACCACGGCCGCCTGGCCGGCATGGAAGGCCACGACAACGCCCACCAGCTCCAGCTGCGCCTCATGGACTTCCTCGAGGACAACTGGCGCAAGCCCGACGAGGGCATCTGGGAAGTCCGCGGCCCGCGGCGGCACTTCGTGCACTCCAAGGTGATGGCGTGGGTCGCGGTCGACCGCACCATCAAGCTGCTGGAGGCCGGCCCCGGCGACAGCGCGGCAGCGCACCTGGAGCGGCACCTGGAGCGGCTGCGCGGCGTCCGCGACGAGATCCACCACGAGGTCTGCGAATACGGCTACGACGCCGAACGCAACACCTTCACCCAGTACTACGGCTCGCTCGAACTGGACGCGTCGCTGCTGCTGATCCCCCAGGTCGGGTTCCTTCCGCCGGACGACAAGCGCGTCGTCGGCACCATCGAGGCGATCCAGCACGAACTCACCGAGGACGGCTTCGTGCGCCGCTACCCCACGCGCGGCGAAAGCGTCGGCCTCGACGGCCTGCCCGGCGACGAAGGCGCGTTCCTGGCCTGCTCGTTCTGGCTCGCCGACGACCTGGCGATGATCGGCCGCGTGGAGGAAGCCCGCGAACTGTTCGAGCGGCTCCTCGCGCTGCGCAACGACCTCGGCCTGCTCGCCGAGGAGTGGGACCCGCGGCTCGGCCGCCAGGTCGGCAACTTCCCGCAGGCGTTCAGCCACGTGCCGCTGATCGACACGGCCCTGCGGCTGACCTCGCTGTCCCGCGCGGAAAAGCGGGCGGCCGGAGGCAGTTCGCGCGCGGCGTCGGACGACGACCTGCACTGAACCGCCCTCGGCGGAGGCCGACGGAGTGAACCGGGGAACTCGGGTCAGATCGGCCCGAGTTCCTCGTACACGCTGAGGACCTGGCTGACCGTGTCCGACTCGTCGGGCCACGTCTGCGCCTGCGCCGGTCCCGCCGCGGCGAGTCCGGCGCGGCGGGAGCCGTCGGCCAGCAGCCCGGCGACGGCGTCGGCGAGCGCGTCGACGTCGCCGTGCGGCACCAGCACCGCGGCGTCGCCGACGAGTTCCGGGATGCCGCCGACGTCGGTCGCGACCAACGGGACACCGCCGCGCAGTGCTTCCTGCGCGACCAGCGAACGGGCTTCCCAGCGGGACGGCAGCACGACGACGTCGGCGGCGGCCAGCAGGTCGGCGACGTCGTCGCGGTGGCCGAGGAGCCGCACGGGCAGGTAGTCGGCGTCGATGCGGGCCTGGAGTTCCTCACGCATCGGTCCGTCGCCCGCGATCACCAGCAGCGGCACCGGTTCGAGCGTGGTCCAGCGTTCCGCGGCGTCGAGGAGCTGCGGGTAGGACTTCTGCGGCGCGAGGCGGCCGACGGCGAGCAGGATCGGGCGTTCGGTGCTGCTCAGTTCGGCGCGGACCGCGGCCCGGTCGCGGCGCGGCGCGGGCAGCAGGGGCGCGCCGACGGGACCGAGGCGGGCGTCCGCGGCGCCGAGTCTGCGGGCCCGGTCGACCAGGTCGCCGGACGCGCCCAGGACGACGTCGGCGATGCGCACCGCGCGGCCTTCCATCAGGTGCGCGAATCCGGCGCGCGGCCCGGTGGCGAGGACGGCGTTGTGCAGGGTGAGCACGACCGGGATGCGGCCGGGGCGGCGGCGGCCGAGCGCGCTGCCCGTGACGAGTCCGGCGCGCAGTCCGTGGGCGTGCACGACGTGCGCGTTGGCGCAGGCGTCGCGGAGCGCGCGGGCGGCGGCCATGTCGGACGGGCGGGGCGAGTTGCCGATCTCGACGGGCACGAACCGGGCGCCGGCGTCGGCGAATCCGAAGTGCTCGCCGGTGGCCGCGGGGGCGGCGACGGTGACGGCGACGCCGTGCGCGGTCAGGCCGCGGACGAGCGACAGCACGTGGGCGCCGATGCCGCCGGTGGACGATCCGAGCACGAGGACGGCCCGCAGCCGTGCCGGTCTGGTGCGGCGGTCCTCCGGTGTGGCGGCCGTCGGGTCAGGCATCGCGGTTCCTCCCGTTGTCGTGCTCGTTCCGCCGTGCCGGGCTGTCGTTCCCGGGGCCGATACCGCCGGTCCCGGGGTCGCCGGGCCCGGCCGCGGGGGCCGCGTCCGGTGCGGACGGGCGGCCGGCGGGGTGCGCCGCCGGATCCGGACCGGTGTTTCCCTCCGCGGCCGTGGTGGTGCGGCCGCGGCGCAGCAGCCGTCGCGCGTCCGCACCCGCGAACGGGTAGACGGCGGCGGCGAACACCGCGGCCCCCAGGATTGCGGCAGCCGCCCCGATGATCAACGTGTAACCGGTACCGCCCGTTCCGGCGGCGGCCGCGAGCCCGGCCCCGGCGGCACCGCCGAGGGCGGCTGCGGCGAGTCCGGCGGCGGTCGTGCGGAGGGCGCCGTGCAAGGCGGCGCGGCCGACGGTGCGCGCGGTGGCCCAGGCCAGCAGCAGTCCGGCGACCGTCATGCCGAGGGTGTTTCCGGCGCCGAGCGCGGCGACCGTCCAGCTTTCCGGCACGGCGCGCACGAGCGCGACGTCGGCGGCGACGGCGGCGGTCCAGCCGAGGACGACGGCGCCCGCGGAGGCGCGGCCGTGGCCGCGCGCGTACAGGGCGCGGCCGAGGTGCGCGACGAGGCCGTACCCGGCGAGTCCGGGAGCGAAGGCGAGGAGGGCGCGGCCGAGGACCGCCGGGTCGGTGTCGGTGCCGGTGCCGATCTGGGCGAAGAACCGGCCGACGGGGTACGCGGCGGCGGCGAGGATCGCGGTGCCGGCGCAGGACACCAGCAGGACGGCGCGGGTGGTCGCGGCGCTCGTGGCGGCGAACGCGGGGTGGTCGCCGTCGTGCGCGGCGGCGCTGAGCCGGGGGAAGGCGCTGGTGGCGATGGGGACGGCGAGGACGGCGTACGGCAGGACGTACACCATCCACGCGTTCTGGTAGGCGACCGCGCCGCCGTCGGGTCCGTAGGCGTTGACGAGCATGAGGACGGCGACGGTGGCGAGCTGCTGGGCGACGAGGGTGGCGATCCCGGCGAGCGCGAGCGCGCGGGCGCGGACCGCGACGCCGTCGGGGAACCGCAGGGTGGGGCGCAGCCGCAGGCCGGTGCCGCGCAGCGGGACGAGGGTGCACAGCGCGAGGGCGAGGACGCCGGCGGTGGTGCCGAGGCCGAGGAGGAGGGCGCTGCCGTGCGGGAATCCGGCGAGGCGGTCGCGGGAGCCGTCGAATTCGGCGGCGAACGCGAGGTAGACGCCGGCGACGACGATGCTGGAGAGCAGGGGGGCGACGGCGGCGGCGGTGAACCGGCGGTGGGCCTGCAGGATGCCGGCGGAGACGACGGCCAGCCCGTAGAGCACGATCTGCGGGAGGAACGCGAGCAGGAACGACGTGGCCAGGTCGAGCATGCCGGGCACGTCGGCCTTGTCGCGCAGCAGCAGTTCCATGAGCGGCCGGGCGAGGAACACGCCGGCCAGAGCGACCGGGACCAGGATGAGGACGGTCCAGGTGAGCAGCGCGGAGGCGGTGCGGCGGGCTTCGCCGTCGCGGCCGCGGGCGAGCGGTCCGGCGAGCAGCGGCACGACCAGGCTGGCGAGCGCCCCGCCCGCGACGATGTCGAAGACGATGTTGGGGACGTAGTTGGCCGTGGTGTAGGCGGTGCCGAGGTTGTTCTGGCCGACGGCGGCGTTGAAGACGAGCTGGCGGCCGAACCCGGCGAGGCGGGCCAGCACGGTGAGGACGGCGATGAGCGCGGCGGCGCCGGCCAGCCCGCGGACGAGCCGTCGCCGCGGCGGCGGGTCGGCGTGCGGGGGCGAGGCCGGGCAGGCCGGCCCCGGGTGGTGGTGGGTGGTCATGCGGCGGGCCGCCGGTGGTCCTAGGGCGCCGTCGCCGCGGCATCGGCGGACGCGGCGGGTGCCGCGTCGTCGGCGGGCGGGCGCGGCGGCGCGATCGGGCGGCGGCCGAGCATGTCGATGCGGTCGAGCGCGGGCGTGCGGGCGATGACCTTGGTGAAGCTGACCTTCTCGCTGGCCAGGGTGAGCCCGGTCAGGACGGCGGCGCGCAGCACGAGGCCGGTGCGGGACGCGCCCGCGGCGGCGGCCACGCCGAGCGCGGCGCCGAGCGCGTTGGCGCCCGCGTCGCCGAGCATGGCCTTCTCGTCGAGGTCTTCGGGCAGCAGCGCGGCGGCGGCGCCCACCGGGGCGGCGGCCAGCCGGTTGCCGCGCAGCACGGGCAGGGCGCCGGCGAGCACGGTGACCTTGGCGGCGCGGCCGGGGCGCAGGTCGAACAGGTTCACGGCGTTCGCGGATCCGGCGACGACGATGCCGGCGAGGATCTTGTCGACGGGCTTGCTCTGCACCATCGCGCCGGCGATCAGGCCGGTCGCGCCGATGCCGAGGACCTTGACGGTGCCGCTGGTGAGCTCGCCCTTGGCGAGCGCGCCGAGGTGGCCTTTGAAGCCGCGCTTGTCGGTGGCGCCGAGCATGTCGTCGTAGGTGCCGAAGCCGGCCGCGGCGGCGGTGGCGAACGCGGCGGCGGCGCGGTGCCGGGCCGGGACGCCGGGCGCGGTGGCGGCGGCGACCGCGCTGCCGAGGGCGGCCGCGGGGCCTTCCAGCAGGGTGACGACCTCGCCGCGGTGGTTGCGGCGCTCCCACAGCGCCGCCTCACCGGGTGTGAAGCGGTTGAGCAGCGTGTAGCCGAAGCGGGCGGCGGTGCCGCCGACCAGGGCGGTGCGCACCGCGTGGCGCAGCGTGGACCGCTTGCCCTTGGCGGCCTTCGCGGACTTCGCCGACTTCGTCTTGGCCCGCTTGGTGTGCGCCGTCGTCTGCACCGTCGTCACGACGTTTTCTCCGTCTTCTCCTCGGGCAGTTTGGGCAGCCAGCCGTCGGCGCCCGTCAGCCCGTACTGGCCGGACTTGCCTTCCTTGGACTCCACCACGAGTGCCCAGTCGACCGAGACCTGGCCCTGGTTGGTGTCGGCTCCGTCGACCGAGGAGACCACCTTGGCCGTGCGGTCGTCGCGGCGGAGCGCGGCGAGGGTGCCGCCGTCCTGGGTGGCGGTGGTGTCGCCCGCCATGACCGTACCGTCGTCGGCGGCGTCGAGGGTGCGCGACAGCCCGAGGTAGATCTGGTTGGTGCGGCCGGCGTCGTTGCCCTGGAGGGGGCCGGAGGGGGCGATGACGACGGCGAGCGTCGCGCCCTTCTCGGGGTTGCCCTTGACGTCGACGAACCCGGCGGACTTGAAGCGGGTGAGCACGGCCGCGGCCTGCTCGGTGGCGCTGGTGTTGGGGGCGCCCGTGGTGGGCGCGCCGGTGCCGGGTGCCCCGCTCGCGGGCGCGGTGGGGGTCGTCGTGTGGCCGGTGGCCGGGGTCGTCGTGGGGCTGCCGGTGGGCGGCGTCTCGGTGACCGGGGCGCCGGCTTCGCCGGTCGCGGTGGGGTTGGGGGTGCCGCCCGTGCCGGTGGAGCTGCTGCCGGCGGTGCTGCTCTTGTGCACGAGGGCCTGCGCGAGCGCGGCGGCGGCCCGGTCGTAGGACGTCTGCCCGGAGACCGAGTATTCGCCGGATGCGGTGAGCAGGGTGCTCTCCTTGGCCGGGTCGGTCCACGCGGACTTGACCGCGACGGTTCCGGTGACGGTCGCGCCGGACTGCTGGAGGGTCTGCGTGGTCGCGTCGGTGATGTCCGAGTCGGCGCCCGGCAGGGTCACCAGGACCACCGACCGGCCCTTGAGCAGGTCCTTGACCAGCTGCGGTTTGCTCTCGTTGATGAAGCTGTTGAGCTGGTCGTTCTCCGTCCGCGCACTGCTCAGGTCGTGGCGCAGGCCGTCCGCGGTGCGGCTGAGGTTCCGGATCTGCCCGTCGAGGTCCTTGGACACGATGTCGGCGAGGAAGGAACTGCCCAGCACGAGGCCGACCGACAGCGCGAGGAACACCGCGATGATCGAGACGACGTGGTAGCGGAAATCGATCATTACGAGAAGATCCCCTGGAGCCAGAAGACGAACGAGTCCCACTGGGCCCGGAACACGTGGTAGTACGCCTGGCCGAGCGGGCTCACCCGGACGGTCACCGCGATGGTGATCAGTGCCGCCAGGCACATCACCAGCAGCGACGTGGTCGAAATGCGGCTGCGGTACAGGCGGCTGACGCCTTTCGCGTCGACGAGCTTGCCGCCGACGCGCAGCCGGGTCAGGAACGTGCTCGCCATGCCCGCCCGGCCCTTGTCGAGGAATTCGACGAGGGTGGCGTGGGTGCCGACCGCGACGATCAGGTTGGCGCCCTTGTCGTCGGCGAGCAGCATCGCGATGTCCTCGCTGGTGCCGGTCGCCGGGAACGGCACGCCGTCCAGGCCGAGTTCCCGCAGCCGTTCCATGCCGGGCGCGCGCCCGTCGCGGTAGGCGTGCACGACGATCTCGGCGCCGGAGCGCAGAGCGTCGTCGGACACCGAGTCGAGGTCGCCGATGATGATGTGCGGCTTGTAGCCGGCTTCCAGCAGCGCGTCCGCGCCGCCGTCCACGCCGATCATCACCGGCCGGTACTCGCGGATGTACGGGCGCAGCGCCGCGATGTCCTCGCGGTAGTGGTAGCCGCGCACCACGATGAGGACCTGCCGGCCGTCCATGGGGGTGCGGATCGCGGGGACGCCCACGCCGTCGAGGAGCAGGTCGCGTTCCTCGCGGATGTATTTGAGGGTGTTCTCCGCGAACGCCTCGATCTGCTCGGACAGGCCCGCGCGGGCCTCTTCCATCGCGGCGCGCACGGACTCCTTGTCCAGGAGGGTGCCGATCGCGACGGGCCGGTCGCCGCTGTAGAGGACGTTGTCCTCGATGCGGACGAACTCGCCTTCCGGAAGCCGCCCTATGACGCCGTTGCCGACGTCGTCGAGGAGCGGGATGCCGGCCTCGACGATGATTTCCGGCCCCATGTTGGGATACCGGCCGCTGATGCTGGCGGACGCGTTGACCACCGCGGAGGGCCGGCAGGCGACGAGCGCGTCGGCCGCGACCCGGTCCAGGTCGACGTGGTCGATGACGGCGATGTCGCCGGGCTGCAGGCGTTTGGTGAGGTCCTTCGTGCGCCGGTCCAGCCTGACGACGCCGGCGATGCCCTCATATTCGGGCATGCGGCGTCGGCGGAGCACGGGAATCCTCATCGCGGTCATCCTGCCATGCAAAGAGTCCTGGTCAGGGCAGTACGGGTGGCGCCACCGGCCCGCCGCGACGCCGCGCGCCGCCCCGGTGCACGGCCGTTCCCAACCCGTTACGGCCTCGTGACCGCGGGCCGGGAACTTCCCGTCGGACCAGCACCGGAACAGGGGACGGCGGGCGGTCGCGCAGGGGGTCTAGCGGGGCTTTTCGCACGCCCTCGCGGCGTCCGCTCCGCACGTCCCCGGCCGATCCGCGGCCGGGGACGTGGGACGCGTCACTTTCCGCGCTTTCCGGCCTTCGCCGGGCCCACCGCCTTGGCCTGCGCGGCGGTGTCGAGGAGTTCCTCGGCGTGCGCCCGGCCCAGCTCGGAGTCCTCCAGGCCGGCCAGCATCCGGGACAGCTCGCGCACCCGGGCGTCGTCGTCGAGCGCGACGACGCCGGACCGGGTCACCGTCCCGTCGTGCGACTTCTCCACCACCAGGTGCCGGTCCGCGAACGCGGCCACCTGCGGCAGGTGCGTCACCACGATGACCTGCGCGTTCCGCGCCAGCATCGCCAGGCGGCGGCCGACCTCGACGGCGGCCTTGCCGCCCACGCCCTGGTCGACCTCGTCGAACACGAACGTCGGCACCGGGTCGGCGCCCGCGAACACCACCTCGACCGCGAGCATCACCCGGCTCAGCTCACCGCCGGACGCGCCCTTGTTCAACGGCCGCGGCGGCGCCCCCGGGTGCGGGGCGAGCAGCAGCTCGACCTCGTCCACGCCCGACGGCCCGTAAGCCAGCAGCCGTCCGTCCACGGCGAGCCCGTCCGGGTCCTCGACGCCGGTCACCGCGACGGTGACCCGCGCGTGCGGCATCGCCAGCGCGCCCAGTTCCGAGGTCACCGCGTCCGCGAACCGGTCCGCGGCCGCCTTCCGGGCCTGCGACACCTCGCCGGCCAGCTCGGCCAGCTCGGCCCGCAGCGCGTCGCGTTCCTCGGCCAGCTCGCCGACCCGGTCGTCGTCGCCGTCCAGCTCGGCCAAGCGCAGCGCGGACCGCTCCGCCCACGCCAGCACCTCGGCGATGTCCGACCCGTACTTGCGGGTCAGCCCGGACAGGGCCGCGCGGCGCTCCTCGGCCGCGGCGAGCCGCACCGGGTCCGCATCGACGCCCGCCGCGTACGACGCCAGCTCGGTCGCGACGTCGGCCACCAGGTAGCCGACCTCGCCGAGCCGCTCGGCGAGCGCGGCCAGCGCCGGGTCGTGCCCGGACACCGCCTCCACCGCCCGGCGGGCCGCGCCGATCAGCGTCGTCGCATCCACGCCTTCCAGCGCGGTCTCCGGATCGAGGATCAGCGCCTCGTGCGCGGTGGTCGCCGCGGTCCGCAGCGCGTCCGCGTGCCCGAGCCGCTCCGCTTCCGCGGCCAGCTCGGTGTCCTCGCCGGGCAGCGGCGCCAGCGCCTCGATCTCCCCCAGCCCGAACCGCAGCAGGTCGGCCTCCTGGGCCCGCTCCCGGGCCCGCGTGGTGATCGTCTCCAGTTCGGCGGCGACCTGCCGAAGCCGCTTGTAGACCCGCCCGTACGAGGCCAGCGGCTTGGCGACCGCCTCGCCCGCGTACCGGTCCAGCGACGCGCGCTGCCGGGACGGCCGCAGCAGCCGCTGCTGGTCGGTCTGGCCGTGCACCGCGATCAGCTCGTCCGCCAGGTCCGCGAGCAGGCCCACCGGCACCGACCGGCCGCCGACGTGCGCCCGGCTGCGGCCTTCCGCGGACAGCGTCCGGGTCAGCAGCAGGGTGTCCTCGTCCAGATCGGCGCCCGCATCCGCGGCCCGCACCGCGGCCGGCGCGTCCGCGGCCAGCCGCACCCGGCCCTCCACGACCGCGCGGCCCTTCCCGGTCCGCACCAGACCCGCGTCCGCACGCCCGCCGAACAGCAGGCCCAGACCGGTCACCACCATCGTCTTGCCCGCCCCGGTCTCCCCCGTCACCACGGTGAAGCCCGACGCCAGTTCGACCACGGCGTCGTCGATGACTCCGAGGCCCTGTATGCGCATTTCTTCCAGCACGGCGACGACCCTACGGGTTCTTCGGCCCCGGGACGGCGTCCCGCGGGGAAACGACGGAATCGGGCCCGGTCCCCGGAGAACCCGGCAGCTCACCGGCCTCCGGCAGGTCCGCGGCCTCGACGGCCTCGGGAGTGTCGTGCGGCCCCCCGCGCCACCCGCGCACCGGCAGCGCGAACTTCGCCACCAGCCGGTTCGTGAACGGCGCCTCGTGCAGCCGGGCCAACCGGATCGGCTCGGCACCGCGCCGCACCTCCACCCGCGCCCCCGGCGGCAGATCCACCGTGCGCCGCCCGTCGCACCACAGCACGCCCTTCGGCGTCTCCGGCAGCACCTCCACCGCCAGCACCGAACGCGGCGACACCACCAGCGGCTTCGCGAACAGCGCATGCGCACTGATCGGCACCATCAGCAGCGCCTCGACCTCCGGCCACACCACCGGGCCGCCCGCCGAGAACGCGTACGCCGTCGAACCGGTCGGCGTCGCACACACCACGCCGTCCCCGCCCCACCGCGACAGCGGACGCCCGTCCACCTCCGCGACCAGCTCCAGCATCCGCTCGCGCGACGCCTTCTCCACCGCGGCCTCGTTCAACGCCCAATTGGTGGCCACCACGTCGCCGTTGACCCGCACCACCACGTCGAGCGTCATCCGCTCCTCGACCTGGTAGTCGAACCGCACCACGCGGTCCACCACCTCGCCCAGGTCCTCGCGCTCGGCCTCGGCCAGGAAACCCACCCGGCCCAGGTTCACCCCGAGCATCGGCACCCGCGCGTCCCGCACCAGCTCCGCGCCGCGCAGCAGCGTCCCGTCGCCGCCCAGCACGATCGCCAGCTCGCAGCCCTTCGCCGCGCCCGGCTCCGCCGGCACCACCTCGATGCCCGGGTGCGGAAGCAGCTCCTCGGCCTCGGCCTCCAGCACCCGCACCACGATGCCCGCCTCGACCAGCCCGTCGACGACCAGCCGCGCGCTGCGCAGCGCCGCCGGACGCCCGGTGTGCGCGACCACCAGGACAGTGCGCCCCGTCATGCCATCGCCCGCCCGTCTCCCCGTACCTGAGCCGTCGTTGCCGTCGTTCCCGTCAACCGCATCGCGCGACCGTATCGCGCCCCACCGCCATCGCCGCGCCGCATCCACCGGACGCGGCGCGGACCGCACCGCGCGGACCCGCACCACCGGGCAGCCCGGTCACTGCGGGCCCTCCGCGACCGCCCGCGCCACATCCGCCGGATCCAACGCGGGCGCGCCACGGCGCAGCCACACGAAATACTCCACGTTCCCCGACGGCCCCGGCAATGGGCTGGCGGTCACACCCAGCACGCCCAGCCCCAGCCCGGCGGCCTGCCCGGCCACCGTCCGCACCGCTTCCGCGCGCAGCTCCGGATCCCGCACCACCCCGCCCGAGCCCAGCCGCTCCCGGCCGACCTCGAACTGCGGCTTCACCATCATCACCAGGTCCGCGTCCGGCGCCGAGCAGCGCACCAGCGCGGGCAGCACCAAGCCCAGCGAAATGAACGACAGGTCGCCCACCACCAGCCCGGCCGGCTCCCCCACCTGATCCGGCGTCAGCTCCCGGACGTTCGTGCGGTCCCGCACCGTCACCCGGTCGTCACTGCGCAGCGACCACGCCAACTGCCCGTAGCCCACGTCCACCGCGACGACATGCCCGGCACCCGACCGCAGCAGCACATCGGTGAACCCGCCGGTCGACGCACCCGCGTCGATGCAGCGCCGCCCCTCGACCACCAGCCCCTGCGGCACGAACGCGGCCAGCGCACCCGCCAGCTTGTGCCCGCCGCGCGACACGTAGTCCGGATCCGCGTCGTCCTTCGCCACCACCACGGCCGCCGACGTCTCCACCTGCGTCGCCGACTTCGTCGCCGTCGCCCCGCCCACCGACACCCGGCCCGCGGCGATCAACTCCGCCGCATGTTCCCGGGACCGCGCCAATCCCCTGCGCACCAGCTCCGCGTCGAGCCTGCGTCGTGCCACGGTCCCTGCCCGCCTCGATCTCGAATTCCCGATCCGGCGGCCCGGCCGCAAGGCCGGCGACCGCCGTCAGGACGCGCCTAGCGGTCCAGGCCCGTGAGGACCTCCCGCAATTCCCGGTGTACATCCTCGTACACCTCGGCATGCCGATCGGTAGGCAGGACCCCGGCCTGCGTCAGCCGCGCCACCGCACGGTCCACCTCCGGCTCGCCCGTCGGCACCGGAGGCTCCACCTCCAGCGGCGCGACCTCCTCGACCGCGGGCTCGGCCCCGGGCCCCGGCGCGCTCTCCGGCCCGGCATCCGCGGCGGCGGGCCCGGACGGCTCGGGCTCCGCCGGCCGCGCCACGTCCCACACGTTGCTCACGCCTCGCCGTCCTTCCGGGGCGCCTCGGCCGGCGTCTCCGCGGACTTCGGCGGCGCCGCCTTCTTCGCCGCGGCCTTCTTCGCCGGCGCCTTCGTCTCCGCCGACTTCGCGGTCCGCGCCGCCGCGGTCTTCTTCGCCGCCGCCTTCACCGGCTTGGCCACCGGCTTCGCGACCGGTCTCGCAACGGGCTTCGCCACCGGCTGCTGCGCCGCGGCCTTCTTCGCCGCCGCCTTGCGCGCGGTCCGCGCCGGCGTCACCGTCCGCCGCGCAACCGGCGCCCCCGGCTCGGCCGCCTTCGGCGCCCGCGCACCGGACGAACGCACCGGCACCGGCTCCTCGTCCGCCACATCCACCACCACCGGCTGCGGACGCGACGGCCGCCGCGGCGCCGACGCCTGCGCCAACCGGTGCTCCAGATCCGTCACCCGGTGCTCCAGGCGCGCGACCTCGTCCTCGACCCGGCGCACATCGTCCGCCCACGGCCGCAGCCGCGCCATCGCCTTCTCCACCTCGCCGCGCACCACACCGACCAACAGGTCGCGGTTCGCCTTGCCGGTGGTGAACAGATCGTCGGCGATCTGCTGCACGTACTGGGGCACCGTCTGCGCCTGCTGCGCCACCTGGGCGGGCACCCCGTCCAGGTCCACGCCCGTCTTCTCGACCAACTGCTTCGCAGCCTCCGTGACCCGCTGGACGGTCATCTCCGTCAGCCCAGTCGCGATCTGCAGGTAACTGCGCAAAGCATCACGCATGGTCCGGCGCCTCCCGGGGCTCGCTCGGTGTCGCAGGGGCCATCTCCTGGCCGTACTCCCCTACTGTCCCGACGCTACCGCCTCCACACCCGTCAAGCCGCCCGCGTCGGCCGAACGGGCAAGCCATGCCTTCCCGGGACATGCCGGGGGATGCCGTGGGATAGCGTCATGACACACCCGTCTCCCGCACCCCACACCCGTGATAGACCCGCGATCCGAAAGGGCGCTGCCATGGCGACCGTCGACGAATGCCGCGCCGCACTCGACCAGTTCTCCGCGAAACTCGGCGGCGCGGAAGGTGACGCCGGGCGCGCCGCGCACCTCGACCGCAGCCTCAGCTGCCGCATCCCCGACCTGGACACCACCTTCCGCGGCCAACTGCGCGGCGGCGCCCTCCACGACATCACCACCGAACCCAGCGGCGACAAAGCCCAGATCCGCCTGGAGATCGGCAGCGACGACCTCATCGCGCTGGTCGCCGGCAAGCTCGACTTCGCATCGTCGTGGGCCCGCGGCCGGGTCAAACTCGAAGCATCGATCAAGGACCTGCTGACGCTCCGCAAGCTCCTCTGACCGACACCGCCCGACACAGGCCCACCCGTCCGGCTCCGACCGGCCCGGCCGGACACCGCCGATCGGGCTAAATCCCGGAAGCCGCCAGCGTCTTCGCCGCCGCGGCCACATCCACGTCGCCGCCCGCGTCCACGGCCTCCCACACCGCCGGACACGCCGCACGCAACGCGTCGTACGGCTCCCCCTCACCCGACAGCACCACATCCCCGCCGGCCACGCGCACCGTCCAACCCCCGCACGACCACACCACATCCGCCGTCACACCGGTCGGCCCACCCGACCGCACCCCCCGCGGCAACGGCTCCAGCAGCGCCCGCAGATCCCGCGCCACAAACGTCGGACGACTCCCCCGCGGCGCCCCCAACACCCCCGCCACGTCCGTCACCCCCGTCATCACCAGCAAGGAATCCACCCCGCCCGCCACCGCACCCTCGATGTCGGTGTCCAGCCGGTCCCCCACCACCAACGGACGCCGCGCCCCCGTCCGCAGCATCGACTCGCGGTGCAACGGGAGTTCCGGCTTCCCCGCGACCACCGGCTCGGCACCCGTCGCCGCCCGTACCACCCCGACCAACGCCCCGTTGCCCGGCGCGATCCCCCGATCGGTCGGAATCGTCAGATCCGCATTCGACGCGAACCAAGGCAGCCCCGCACCCACCGCGTACGACGCCTCCGCCAGCAACCCCCAGTCCACCGCGGGCCCGAACCCCTGCACCACCGCCACCGGCCCGTCCGCCGCCGACCCCACCGGCACCAGACCCCGCTCACGCAGCGCCGCGACCAAACCCTCCGCACCGACCGCCAGCACCCGCGAACCCGCCGGGAACCGCTCCGCCACCAACCGCGCCGCGGCCTGCGCCGACGTCACCACATCCGACGCCTCCGCCGGAACCCCCAGCTCCACCAGATGCGCGGCCACCGCCTCCGGCGTCCGCGACGCGTTGTTCGTCACGAACGCCAGCACCATCCCGGCCGCCCGCGCCCCCGCCAACGCCTCGGATGCATGCGGCACCGCTCGTGGCCCGGTATAGACGACCCCGTCCAAATCCAGCAGCGCGACGTCGTACACCTCCACCGGAACCACCGCGTCCGCCACGCCCGCACCCGCCGCACTCACACCCGCTGCCCTCCTACATACCGGTCTCCCGCGCCCGCAACGTCGCCCGGGCCTGAGTCAGCGCCACACGGTAGTGCTTCGTCCCCGGACGCATCGCCACCGCCAGCGCCAAATGCTCCACCGCCGTCTCGAAGTCCCCCACCCGCGACGCCGCCAAGCCCCACCCGAACTGCGCGTAATCGTCCGCCGGATCGGACTCCGCCACGGTACGGAACTCCGCCAACGCCGCCGCATACCGGCCCGCGTCGAACAACGCCCGCGCCAACGCCTCCCGCACGCTCCGCGACTCGGGCACCGCCCCCGCCGCCCGCGCCAGCAACTGCGCCGCGGCAGCCGGATGCCCCGAATCCAGTAAGCCGACACCCCGCCGGTACCACTCGTACGCATCCCCCTCGGGCACCCCCGACGCCCCCGCGCCGCGCCCGCCACCCTCGCTGCCGAACTGCTCCTGCGGCCCACCCGTCATCGTCCGCTCCCGTCCGCCGCGCCGACGCCCGTGCCCCGGGCCGGCCGGGGAGCCGAGGCGCCGACCCCCCGCGCGATCATGGCCGTAGCATGCCCCCCATGGACCACGCCGACACGAACGGGCTCGATCTCGCGCCTTTCCGGGGACTGCGCTACGACCCCGCCAAGGTCGGCGACCTCGCGCTGGTCACCTCGCCGCCCTACGACGTCGTCGAACCCGGCGGCATCGGCCTCCTCGAGGACTCCGACCCGCACAACATCGTGCGCGTCGTCCTCCCCCGCTCGGACCCCCGCTCGGACCCCCGCTCGGACCCCCGCGCCGACGCGTGCGGCGCCGACGGCCCCTACGCCCACGCCGGCGTCACCCTGCGGACCTGGCTCGCCGAAGGCATCCTGCGGCCCGATCCGGAACCCGCCCTCTACGTCTACGAGCAGGTCACCGCCACCGCCCACCAACGCGGCCTCATCGGCGCCCTCGCCCTCGGCGGCCGCGAAGGCAACCCCGCGGTCCTGCCCCACGAAGACGTCATGCCGGGACCGGTCGCCGACCGCACCGACATCATGAACGCCACCCAGGCCAACCCCGAGCCCATCCTGCTCGCCTACTCCGGCGACGGCCCCGCCTCCGACGCCATCGACGCGGCCTGCGCCGACGGCCCGCCGCTGCTCGACACGCGCACCCCCGACGGCACCGAGCACCGCCTGTGGGCCATCACCGACCCCGACACACTCACGGGCATCCGCGCCGACCTCGCCACCCGCCGCGCCCTCATCGCCGACGGCCACCACCGCTGGGCCGGCTACCGGCGGCTCCGCGAAATGGCCCGCGCGGCCGGCCGCGGCCCCGGCGCGTGGGACCGCGGGCTCGTCCTCCTCGTCGACACCGCCCGCTACCCGCTCCAGGTCGGCGCGATCCACCGCGTCCTGCCCGGCCTCGCGGTCGACCGGATCCTCGAAGGCCTCCTCGCGCACGGCCCGGCCGGCTCCGGCGCGTTCCTCGCCCGGCGGGTCGAAGACCCGTGGCCGTCGGTGCTGTGGACCCTCGAACGCGCCGAAGGACCCGCCTATCTGCTCACCGGCGACGGCTCGTTCCACCTGCTGACCGACCCCGACCCGGAACTCCTGGACGCCGCCGTGCCGTTCGACCGGCCCGCGACCTGGCGCAACCTGGACGCGACGATCCTGCACGCCGCCCTGCTCGACCGCGTGTGGAACGTGCCGGACGACCCGGCGCACATCACGTACCACCACGACGCGGTCGCCGCGATCCGCGAAGCCCAGCGGACCGACGGGACCGCGGTCCTGCTGCGCCCGGTCGGAGAGGCGCTGGTCCGCGACTTGGCGGAGCAAGGCGTCCGGATGCCGCGCAAGTCGACCTCGTTCGGACCGAAGCCGGCGACGGGGTTGGTGCTGCGGAGCCTGGCGCTGGATTGAGGGCCGGGGGGCGGGCCGCGGGACGTGGCCGGCCGAGGGGTGGTGACGGGGCGGCAGGCAGCCGGCGGCGGGCCGGCATCCGAGCCGACGGGCCTCCGGCAACTCGGCGTCGGGTCGGCTGCCGAGTGCCTTCCCATCGCGTGGTCGGCCCGGACCTGGACGTCGTAACCGTCCTGCCGCCCCGGGCTCCTGCCTTTGTGCGCCCATCGACTGCGGCTGCGGTTTTGATCGAAAGTGTGCGGGTGAGTCGATCGCACGGGGCCCGTTATTGATCACTATCGATCATCGATGCCGTTCGGATCCGACCGATTACGCCTGCTGCTGTCCGCGTTCGGTCAATGCCGATTGGGGTCGTTTGCATCCTCGGCGGGCGTGCCGACCTCGTACAGGCGCTTCTTCAGCAGCTCCGCCGCGCGCTCCGGCGACGTGTGCACGTCGAACCACGAGCGGTGCCGGTGCTCCCCCGGGCGGTGCAGGTTCACGGCCACCCACGAGTAGACGCCCCACAGGATCTCCCGGCGCCGCTCCGGCGAGCGGACCGCGAGCGCGAACGGCACCGCCATCCCGGCCCGCACCAGGGTCATGGTCTGCGGCGATTCGTCGCCGTCCTCGGCCGGCTGCGGAATGCCCCCGCTGAGGAACACCGGATCGTGGGTCACCTTCATCCAGTCGACGGTCGACCCGGGCACCTGCTCGACGAGCGCATCGGTCACACCGTCGCGCACCACACCCGGCAGATCGCCGAGCATCCACGCGAGAAAGTGATCGACTTCGCTCAGCTTCGCGAAGTCGTCCTGCGGCGGGCCGAACCGAGGATTCGGCTCGTACTCACCGGTGAGCACGCCGTCGTCGCCCACCGCCCAGCCGCCGGCGACCGCTTCGACCGGGACGTAGCCGTCGGGATCGTCGACGTACTCGGTGCTGATCTCGTAGATCCATCCGCCGGGCTGCGCGGCCGCGGCCTCCGCCAGATGCGGCGGCGGTGTCCGCCACTCGCTCCGCGACTCGGACTTGCTCTCGCCCACGCCTGATGCCTCCCCAAGCCCGCCCGTCAGGCGGACAAGCCTACAAACGAAAGTGGCCCGGACTCCTGGGGAGTCCGGGCCACTGGGGTCATCTGCGACGACTTCGCCTACTTGTCCTGCGCCTTGTCGGCCGCCTCGTCGCGCTTTTCGTCGCGCTCCTCGTCGGTCAGGGCCGCCGGGAGGTCGTCGTCATCGTCGAGGTCGTCGTCGGCGAAGACGTCGATCTCGTCGGCCTCGCGGTCGTCGTCCTCGTCGTCTTCTTCGTCGTCCTCGTCGTCTTCGTCTTCGTCGTCGTCGAAGTCGTCCTCGTCGAAGTCGTCCTCGGCCTCGTCGTCCGCGGCCTCGTCGTCCGCGGCACGCCGCGTGCGGTCGCCGGCCTCGGCGATCTCCTCGTCGACGTCGTCGAGTTCCGGGTCGTACGCGTCGACGAACTCCGAACCGTCCAGCTCGGCCAGCCGCTCCGCGGCGCCCGTCGAACCGTCGGCGTCGGCGTCCGCGGCACGCGCGAACCACTCGCGCGCATCGTCCTCACGACCGACCGCCAGCAGCGCGTCCGCGTAGGCGTACCGCAGCCGGCCCGACCACTCGCGCTGCGCCGGCGCGTTCAGCTCGGCCACCTGGAGCGTGACCACCGCGGCGTCGAGCTGGCCCATGTCGCGGCGCGCACCGGCGGCGACGATCCGCAGCTCGATCTGCGCGGCCTTGTCCAGGTCCCGCACCTCCGGCGCACCCGCCATCTGCAGCGCGCGCTCCGGGCGGCCCAGACCGCGCTCGCAGTCCGCCATGACCGCCCAGTGCTCGTTGGAGCCGGTCATCCGGCGGGCGGCACGCAGCTCGGACAGCGCCTCGCTGTACCGGCCCGTCATGTACGCCGCGATGCCCGCGGCTTCCCGCACCGCCGCGACGCGGGACGCGAGCCGCAGCGCCACGCGCGAGTAGCGGTAGCCCGCCTCCGGGTCCTCGTCGATCAGGCGCCCGGTCATCACCAGGTTCTTGGCGACGTCGTCGGCCAGCGTCTTCGGCAGGCTCCGCAGCTCCTGACGGGCGGCGGCGTCCAGTTCCTCACCGGTCACGTCCGCCGGGATCGGCAGCCGGTCGACCGGCGGGTTCGGACGGTCGCGCTCGTCGAAGCCGAACGGCCGACGGTTGCCGCGCTCGCCGCGGTCCCGGTCGCCGTACGACGGACGGCGGTCGTCGCCGCCGCGGAACGGACGGCGCTCATCACGGCCACCACCGCGCCGGTCGTCCCGGTCCCGGGAGAACGAGCGGCGGTCGTCGCGCGGACCACGGTCGTCGCGCGGGCCACGGCTGTCGCGGGGACCGCGGCTGTCGCGGTCGCCGTAGGACGGACGGCGGTCGTCACGCGGACCACGGTCGTCGCGCGGGCCGCGGTCGAAGGAGCGGCGCTCGGGGGCGCCACGCTCGCCGGACTGCGGGCGACGGTCGTCGCGGGGACCGCGGCTGTCGCGGTCGCCGTAGGAGGGACGGCGGTCGTCACGCTGCTGGAAGGGGCGACGCTCGCCGCTGCCGCCGCGGTCACCGTAGGACGGACGGCGATCGTCGCGGGGTCCACGGCTGTCACGGTCCCCGTACGACGGACGGCGGTCGTCACGCTGCTGGAACGGACGACGCTCGCCGCGGTCACCCTGCGACGGGCGGCGGTCCTCGCGGGGACCACGGCTGTCACGGTCACCGTAGGACGGACGGCGGTCCTCACGCGGACCACGGTCGTCACGCGGGCCGCGGTCGAAGGAGCGGCGCTCGGGGGCACCACGCTCGCCGGACTGCGGGCGACGGTCGTCGCGGGGACCGCGGCTGTCCCGGTCGCCATAGGACGGACGGCGGTCCTCGCGCGGGCCGCGGTCGAAGGAGCGGCGCTCGGGGGCACCGCGCTCGCCGGACTGCGGGCGACGGTCGTCGCGGGGTCCACGGCTGTCCCGGTCGCCATAGGACGGACGCCGGTCGTCACGCTGCTGGAACGGGCGACGCTCGCCGCTGCCGCCGCGGTCACCGTAGGACGGACGGCGATCGTCGCGGGGTCCACGGCTGTCGCGGTCCCCGTAGGACGGACGCCGGTCGTCACGCTGCTGGAACGGACGACGCTCGCCGCGGTCACCCTGCGGCGGACGGCGGTCCTCGCGGGGACCACGGCTGTCCCGGTCGCCATAAGAGGGACGGCGGTCCTCGCGCGGACCACGGTTCTCACGGTCCCCGTAGGACGGACGACGCTCGCCACCGCCACGCTGGTCGTCCCGGTCACGGTTGAAGGGACGGCGGTCGCCGCCGCCTTCGCGCTGGCCCGAGGAAGGCCGGCGGTCGTCACGGTCCCGGTTGAACGAACGGCGCTCGCCGCCCTGGCGGTCCCGGTCGCCACCGCCGCCGAACGACGGACGACGGTCGTCGCGCTGCGGGTAGGAGCGACGCTCGCCACCGCGCTCGTCACGGGAGTTCCCGCCGCTGCGATCGCCGCGGTCGTCGCGCTGCCCGTACGACGGACGTCCGCCGTCACGGCCGCCACGCTCGTCGCGCCCGCCCGAGAACCGTCCGCCGCCGCCAGGTCCGCGCCGACCGGCGCCCCCCGAGTTCTGCGAACCACCCGAACGGCGATGCGGTCGCCCCTCAGAGGGATAGGACATGGGATTGACTCCTCGGATCATCGAACGGGCACGCCATCAACATGGCTGCGTCACCCATTGTCCCGCACGCGCCGACCTCCGACGTACCGGGCGGCAGCGGGAAGCGGCGCCGGCCAATGAGAAGGCGGGCCGCGTATACGAAGCCATATAACGCAGTAAGGGGTTCCACCGTTGGGTGGAACCCCTTACTGTAAGTAAATTCCGGCGGCGTCCTACTCTCCCACACCCCTTCGAGTGCAGTACCATCGGCGCTGAAGAGCTTAGCTTCCGGGTTCGGAATGGGACCGGGCGTTTCCTCTTCGCCAAGACCACCGGAAA
>NZ_BAABHS010000058.1:0-33863 GCF_039542225.1 Yinghuangia aomiensis
GCCGCCGCGGTGGCGGCGGCCCGGGCGGACCCACCGGGCCCGGGCGCAACGCCGAAGGCGACGGCGACACCGGGCCCCGCGGAACCAAGAAGCGCACGGCCAAAGGCCGGCGCCGGTGGATCGACTACCCGCGCTTCGGCAAGAAGGGCGTGTGGCGCTGGCTGCCGTCCATCCGGCAGATGCTGGCGATGTTCCTGTTCTTCATCGGGCTGCTGGTCGGCCTGGCGGGGCTGGCGTATTCGCTGGTGCAGATCCCGGACATCAACGCCGCGACGCAGATCCAGTCGAACGTCTACTACTACTCCGACGGCGTCACGGAGATCGGCCAGTCCGGCAAGTACAACCGGCAGAACGTCAACCTCGACCAGGTGCCGAAGAAGGTCCAGCAGGCCGTGCTCGCCGCGGAGAACCGGACCTTCTACTCGGACTCCGGCGTCTCGCCCAAGGGCCTCGCGCGCGCCGCGATCACCATGGCCAAGGGCGGGCAGACGCAGGGCGGTTCGACGATCACCCAGCAGTACGTGAAGAACGCGTTCCTGTCGCAGGAGCAGTCCTTCGAACGCAAGTTCAAGGAGATGTTCATCGCGATCAAGGTGGACCGGCAGATGTCGAAGGACGACATCCTGGCCGGCTACCTGAACACGTCGTTCTACGGCCGCAACGCCTACGGCATACAGGCCGCGGCGCAGGCGTACTACAACAAGGACGCCAAAGACCTGACGGTCGGCGAGGGCGCGTACATCGCGACGCTGCTCAACGCGCCGAGCATCAACGACGTCTACGTCTCGGGCGAGGTGAGCGAGACGCGGCTGGCCCGCGTGCAGGGCCGCTGGAAGTACATCATCGACGGCATGGTCAAGGAGAAGTGGCTGACCCAGGAGGAAGCCGCCGGCCTTCAGTTCCCGCTGCCGATCAAGCCGCAGCCCTCCGCGAGCAAGGCGGGCCAGGCCGGCTACCTGATGACGCAGGCCGACGCCTACCTGGAGAAGAACAACATCATCTCCGAAGAGGAGCTGGCGCTCGGCGGCTACAAGATCATCACCACGTTCGACAAGGACAAGCAGGACGCCGCGGTGGCCGCGGTGCAGAACGAGCTGACGTCGAAGCTGAAGCCGGACAAGGAAGCCGACGACAAGTACGTGCGTACGGGGTTGGCGTCGGTGGTCCCCGGCGACGGGGCGGTGGTCGCCTTGTACGGCGGGCCGGACTTCCTCAAGCAGGAGTACAACGACGCGACCCGCCGGGACATCCAGGTCGGCTCGACGTTCAAGCCCTTCGTGGTGACGGCCGCGCTGAAGGACGGGAAGTACGACGGCAAACCCATCACCATCGAGGACCTGTACAACGCGAACAACAAGATCCCGGTGCTCATGCCGCCGAACGGGAAACCGTGGGCGGATCCCAAGGAGGGCACGTGGCTGGTGCCCAACGAGGACGGCCTCGACCACGGCCCGACCAGCATCAGACATGCGATGGAGTTGTCGCTGAACCCGGTGTTCACGCAGTTGGCCGCCGACGTCGGGTTTTCCAATGTGAAGCAGGCGGCAATCGACGCGGGCCTGCCCGAGAACACTCCCGAACTCGATGTGCAGACGCCGTCCATGGCACTCGGCGTGAGCCAGCCGAGCGCGCTGGACATGGCCGACGCATATGCGACCTTCGCGGCGCGCGGCAAGCGGGCGGCGCCGTACATGGTCAAGGAGCTGCGCAAGAACGACAAGAAGGTCAACCTGCCCGGGCACGACGTCAAGCAGGTGCTCGACGAGCAGGTCGCCGACACGATCAACGACATGCTCCAAGGCGTGATCACGGCGAAGGACGGCACCGGCCGCAAGGCGCAGGCGCTCGGCCGGCCCGCGGCGGGCAAGACCGGCACCACCGACGAGAACCTGTCGGCGTGGTTCGTCGGCTACACCCCGAACCTGGCCACCTCGGTCGCGCTGTTCCGACAGGACGACCGGCAGAAGCGGCTGACGCTCAAGGGCCTGGCCGGCGAGAAGGAAACGCACGGCGGTGCGTTCCCGACGCAGATCTGGACGGCCTATATGAAGGGGGCGACGGCGAACCTGCCGGCGTCCGCGTTCACCGCTCCGGAGAACCCGGCGCCCAAGCAGTCCCCCACCCCGACGGCGCTGCCGAGTGCGACGACCGCTCCGCCGACCTCCGCGCCGCCGACGACCGCGCCTCCGACGACGGCTCCGCCGACCACCTCGCCCACCGGCGACCCGAGCGGCACACCGACGGCGACGGCGACGACCAAGCGGCCCGGGCCGCCGTGGCAGACCGGAACACCGACGGCCACGTCGACCGGCGGCGGATGGACGCTGTTCCCGCAGAACGGCAAAAACAAGCCATGACCCGGCAGTAGACGGCCGGGCGGCCGGGAAGCGTCGCGGACGCTCCTTCGGCCGCCCGTGCCGCGTACCATCGCGGTGCCCCGTCCTTCGCGGCGGGGCACCGGCGTTTCCGGCCCGCGGCGGCCCGCGAGCACCCGAACCCCTGCGAGAGGATTGGCGGCATGATGCCGACTCCGTCCGAGCCCGTCCTGCCCTCGCGCGACGATCCGCTCATCCGCGCCGGCAGCGAGGTCGCGGGCGGTCCCGCGGGCCGGCGGATCCGGTTCGGCCCGTCCGGCGCGTGGTGGAACCCGGTGCGCGTGCTGATCCTGCTGGCGGTCGTCACGTTCGCGCTGGGCCTGCTGCAGAAGCAGCCGTGCTACGACGGCGGATGGTTCGGCCAGGGGTCGCAGTACTCGAAGGCCTGCTACAGCGACATGCCGCACTTGTTCACCGGGCGCGGGTTCGCGGACGGCAAGGTCCCGTACTTCGACACGACCGGCGACCCGAACATGCCGTACCTGGAGTACCCGGTCATCACCGGCGGCGTGATGTTCTTCGCCGGGACGCTCGCCCGGGCCTTCGGCGGCGACACGCACGACCAGCAGCTGTGGTTCGTCACCATCAACTCGCTCATCATGATGGCCTGCGCGGTCGTCGTGGTCCTCGCCGTGGCGCGCACGTCCGGACGCCGGTTCTGGGACGCCGCCATGGTGGCCGCCGCCCCCGTCCTCGCCCTCAACGGCATCATCAACTGGGACTTGGTCGCCGTCGCGATCGCCGCGGTCGGCATGATGGCGTGGGCCCGCCGCAACGTCGTGCTGGCCGGCGTGCTCATCGGCTTGGCGACCGCGGCCAAGCTCTATCCGGTACTGCTGCTGGGGCCCTTGTTCCTGCTCTGCCTGCGCGCCGGACGGCTGGTCGACTTCGGCAAGACCACGGCGGCGGCACTCGCCGCCTGGCTGGTGGTCAACCTGCCGGTGATGATCTTCGCCTTCGACGGCTGGAAGCTCTTCTACACGTTCAGTCAGGAACGCGGCCCGGACTTCGGCTCGTTCTGGCTGATCCTCACCCAGCGCGGCACGAACATGAGCGTCGACACCGTCAACACGTGGGTGTCCGTCCTGCTCGTCCTCATGGCCGTCGGCATCGCCGCCCTCGCGCTGTGCGCGCGGCGAAGGCCGCGGTTCGCGCAACTCGCGTTCCTGATCGTCGCGGCGTTCCTGCTCACCAACAAGGTCTACTCGCCGCAGTACGTGCTGTGGCTGCTGCCCCTCGTGGTGCTCGCCCGGCCGCGCTGGCGCGACGTCCTCATCTGGCAGGCCTGCGAAGTCATCTACTTCCTCGGCGTGTGGATGTACATCGAGTCCTATGCGGGCCCGGCCGGCGACCACGGCAAGGGCCTGTCCCAGAACGCGTACCACGTCATGATCGCCATCCACCTGCTCGGCATCCTCTACATCGCCGCGCTCGTGGTCCGCGACATCCTGCGCCCCGAGTACGACCCGGTGCGCCGCGACGGCGGAGACGACCCGTCCGGCGGTGTTCTCGAAGACGCCCCCGACGTGTTCACCCTGATCCCCGGCGACCGAGCGGAATTCGGCGCCGGTCCTGACTACTATTCCGACCAGTACGACGACAAAACGTACGTTCCGGATGTACCCGGGAAGGTCTACAAATAGGAGACCGGTTCGCGTGACCAGCACGGACGCCGAACCCGCCGCAGCACCCTTCGCGCGCGGCCCGGCGGAAGCGTCCGCCGCGCCGCGCCGGTGGCTGCGCCCGCCCGCACGCGGCGACCGCGCCGCGCTGCGCTGGTGGCTGGTCACGCGCCCGGCGATATTCCTGCTGGTCGGCGCCTCCGGGTGGATCTTCGCCGCGGACGGCGCCGCCAAGCCCACGTCCTACCTCGGCACGTGGGACCGCTGGGACTTCAAGCACTTCCGGACGATCGCCGAGTACGGCTACGCCGGCAATCCCAAGAGCGGCCCGGCGGTTCCGCTGGAGGCGTTCTTCCCCGGCTACCCGGCGGCGCTGCACGTCGTGCACGTCTTCGTCGGCAGCTGGATCGCCGCGGGCCTGCTCATCTCGCTGGTGTGCGGGGCCGCGGCCGTGGTGCTGCTGTCGCGCGTCGCCGGCCTCGACCACCCCGAAAGCGTCGGCGAGCGCGCGGTGCTGCTGCTCCTGCTGTCGCCGCCGGCGGTGTTCCTGGCGGCCGGCTACACCGAGGCGCTGTTCCTGATGCTCGCGCTGGCCGCGTGGCTGTGCGCGCGCCGCGGGCTGTGGCACTGGGCGGGACTGCTGACCGCGGCCGCGCTCACCGTGCGGGTCAACGGTGCGTTCCTGCTGTGCGCGATCGCCGTCGAGTTCCTGACCGCGAAGGACGGCCGGCGCCGGTGGCGGGACGCGCCGTGGATCGTGATCGGGGCGCTGCCCGGGCTGATCTACATGGCCTACCTGTACCGCCGCACGGGCGACTGGACGGCGTGGAACAGCGCGCAGGCCACCGGCTGGGACCGCCATCTGGTGGGCCCGGTCCAGGCTTTCACCAACACATGGCACGAAGCCTTCAAGACCGGCCCGGGCACCATCCTCAACTTCACCTGGATGGCGCGCTGGGAGATGGTCGCGGTGCTCGTCGGCGTGCTGCTGACCGGCTACCTGCTGCGGAAACGGCGCTGGGCGGAGGCCACCTATGTGGGCCTGACGGTGGTCTCGCTGGGCATCTCCAGCACGTACTTCTCGGTGCCGCGCGCGACGCTGCTGTGGTGGCCGCTGTGGATCGTCCTGGCGCAGATCACCCTCAAGTACCGGGCGGCCTTCACCGGCTATCTGGCGCTGATCGCCCCGTTCGCCGTGGTGTTCGCCCTGCTGTTCGGCGCGGGGCGGTGGGCGGGCTAGGCGGGCTCGGCGGGCCCTGTGCAACCGCCCGCGGTGCCACGGCGTCCCGAGAAAGCACACACAAGCACACAAGGGGGGACCTCGTGTCGCATCAGTACGGCGGGCCGCAGCAGGGCGGGCCCATACCGCCGCAGAATCCCTACGGCGCCGCCAATCCCTATCCGGGCATGCCCCAGCCCGGCGCACCCGCCTGGGGCGCGCCCGGCTACCCGGCGCCGCCCGGCTACTACGCGCCGCCGCCGCGGCGCCGCAAGAAGTGGCCGTGGATCGTGGGCGGCGTCGTGGGCTGCGTCGTCGTGCTGGCGGTGATCGGCTACTTCACCACCCGCGACGACGCGGCGAACGCGAAGAAGGACGACTGCATCACGGGTGCCAAGCAGCCCAAGATCGTCTCCTGCGGCGCGGAGAACGCGGCGTTCCGGGTCGTCGAGAAGTTCGACGACACGGGCGACACGAACAAGTGCGACACCCCGGCGCTGCTGGAGCAGGGGCGCGTCGCGGCGCTGCAGTTCACCGGCCGCGACAAGCAGGTGCTGTGCCTGACCATCACCAAGCACACCAAGCCCTCGGACTTCGACCAGTACAAGGGCCTCAACCCGGACCAGGCGGGCCTCGACCGGATGCGCGACCAACTCGACCTGCTGGGTGTGCGGGACGTCAAGTGACGTCGCTGCCCCGCGCCTTCGGGGCGTCCGCGGCGGCCTGCCCGGGGGAGAGCAGGAACAGCCGGATCGGGCGCCCCGCCCGTGCCGCGTACGTGTCGTAGGCGGGCCACACGGCGGTCATCGCCCGCCACAGCCGTTCGCGTTCCGGCCCGTCGGCGACGAGCCGGGCGCGGACGGCGGCCGGCTCGCCGCCGACCGACACCGTCGCGTCGGGGTGCGCCAGCAGGTTCGCGGTCCAGGCCGGGTGGTGCGGCTGCCCGAAGTTGGTGCCCGCGACGACGAAGCCGCCGTCGACCCGGGCGTACACCAGGGGCGACACGCGCGGCTGCCCGGACTGGCGCCCCGTGGTGGTGAGCAGCAGTGCGTCGAATCCGCGGCCCATCATCGCGACCCGGCCGCCGGTCCGCCGCTGCACCCACCGGTCGGCGGGCACCATGCGGCGGCCGAACGCGGCCATCCAGCGGCGGTGGCCGAGTCGCTTGAGGACACGCGTATACAGGCCCATGCGTGCTGCGTACCCGCGTCAGCCCCGGGTCAGTGCAGCACCACCCGGTCGAAGTGCGTGGTGGTGTGCCGGAGTTCCGCGTCGAGCTGCTCGCCGGGCTGCGGGGGGGCGACCTCGCCGGGCAGGAACAGCAGGCTGACCTGCATGTGCGGCGGCTCGGCGAACCAGCGCTGCTTGCCCGCCCACGAGAACGGCGACAGCGTCCGGTTGACGGTCGCGAGACCGGCCCGCGCGACGCCCTTGGCCCGCGGCATCACGCCGCGCACCGTCTTCGGCGCCTCCAGGCCGACGCCGTGCGCGGTGCCGCCGCTGACCACCAGCAGGTGCCCGTCCGAGGGCGCCTTGCGCTGCCGGTAGCCGAACCGCTCGCCGCGGGCGATCGGCACGACGTCCAGCACCGTGCCGCGGGCGACCATCGCGCCGTGGTCCCCCAGCCACAGGTCGGTGCCGATGCGCGGGCGGAACGTGGTGTGCGGGTGGCGTTCGCGCAGCGTGTTGAGGCCCGTCGCGGAGACGTGGCTGACGTACATGGTGTGCAGCGGCAGCTTGGCGGCGCCCAGCCGCTCGACCCACTGGGACACCTCGTCGGTCGGACTGCCGCCGTCCGGGTGGTCGAGCGGCAGGTGCACCGAGAAGCCTTCGAAGCGCACGCCTTCGAGGGACCCGCGCAGCGCCATCAGGTCTTCCTGGGTGATGCCGTCGCGCTTCATGCTGGTCATGCAGCTGACCACGACCCGCGTCCCGACCAGGTCCCGGACCGACTGCACGGACGCGACCGTGCGGATCACCCGGTCGGGCAACGGCACCGCGTCCTCGCCGCGCAGATGCGGGGTGAGGACCATGACGCGGCCGTCGAAGTGGTCCTTCACGCGCGCGGCTTCGTACGTGGTGCCGACCGCGACGGTGTCGACGCCCATCCGCGACGCCTCCTCGGCGAGGCGGGCGTTGTCGAAGCCGTAGCCGTTGCCCTTCATGACCGGCACTATGCCCGGATAGGTACCTGCGAGTTGGTCGATGTGCTTGCGCCAGCGCGCGGAATCGACGTACAGCGAAAGCGCCATCGGCGCGGGACCTCCCGTTGGGTCGTGCGGTTGTCAGCGGCGCGACATGTACATGTCGAGCGCCTTGTGCAGCACCTTGTTCAGCGGGAAGTCCCACTCGCCGAGGTACTCGACCGCCTGGCCGCCGGTGCCCAGCTTGAACTGGATCAGGCCGAACAGGTGGTCGTTCTCGTCGAGTGTGTCGCTGATGCCGCGCAGGTCGTAGACCGAGGCGCCGAGCGCGTAGGCGTCGCGCAGCATCCGCCACTGGATCGCGTTGGACGGGCGAACCTCGCGCTTGTGGTTCGCGGACGCCCCGTATGAGTACCAGACGTGGTCGCCGACCGTCACCATCGTCGTCGACGCCAGCACTTCGCCTTCGTGCTTGGCCAGGTACAGCCGCATCCGCTCGGGGTCCTCCGCGTTGAGGACGTCCCACATGCGCTCGAAGTACGGCAGCGGCCGCGGCGTGAAGTGGTCGCGGACGGCGGTGACCTTGTAGACCTCGTGGAACACCGCGAGGTCCTCGCGGCCGCCCTGCACGACCTCGACGCCGGCCTTCTGCGCCTTCTTGATGTTGCGGCGCCACAGCTGGTTGAAGCCGGAGTGCACGTCGTCGAGCGAGCGGCGCATCAGCGGCACCTGGAAGACGTAGCGCGGCTGCACGTCGCCGAAGCCGGCACCGCCGGAGGTGTCCTGGAGCCAGCCGAGGCGGCGCAGGTTGCGGCCCACGTCGGCGGCGCGCTCGTCGGTCCAGTCCGGCGGCAGGTCGCGCAGCCGGTTGGCGGACTTCGCGGCGATCGCCTTCTTGATGGTCTCGGACTCCCAGCGGTTCACCACCACCGGCGGGCCCATCTTCACCGAGAACGCGCCCTGGCTCTTCAGGTGCGCCAGCATCGGGTTCAGCCAGCGGTTCAGGTCGCCGTCGTACCAGTCGATGACCGGCCCCTCGGGCATATACGCGAGATAGCGCTTGATCTTGGGCAGCTGCCGGTACAGCACCTCGGCGGCGCCGACCACCGCGCCGCCGGCGTCGATCCAGCCGATGCTCTCGCTCCGCCACTCGCTCTTCACTTCACCCCACGACGGGCACTGGAGAAAGCTCACGGAGGGCTTGCCCTTGATGAAGGCGAGGTGCTCATCCCGGGTGAGCGTCCTCAGGCG
Organism: Yinghuangia aomiensis; assembly: GCF_039542225.1. Classification (NCBI taxonomy): domain Bacteria; kingdom Bacillati; phylum Actinomycetota; class Actinomycetes; order Kitasatosporales; family Streptomycetaceae; genus Yinghuangia; species Yinghuangia aomiensis. Next base: position 8,612 of record NZ_BAABHS010000058.1, read on the forward strand.
CAGGGTCATCGACTGGCTCCTCGGATCGGTGCGGCCGTGTCAGAGGTTACTTTGTCCGGCCGCACGCCGTACGGCCCGACGGGGGGCGGGCCGCCCCCCGGGGCCCGAGTACCCGCCCGCGGGGGCGAGAACGCGACAAACAGGTGGTAATCAGCCGTGCGCGCCCGGCAATGGGCGCTTAACAATGGCGAATCAGCCGGGAAACCGCACGTCGCAACACTCGGGGCGTCATCCGCGGCAGCGGATCCCCCGGACAAGAGGAGCCACGACGCGTGCGAATAACGTCTTTCGGCAGACGCTCCGCCCGATTGGCCGCACTCTCCCTGGCCGTCGCCCTGGCCACCACCGCATGTGCTTCCGACAAGAGCACGTCGAAAGCCTCGGGCGGCGCGGACACCGGCGGTAGCACCATCAAGGTCGGCGTCCTGCATTCGCTGAGCGGCACCATGGCCATCTCCGAAGTCACCGTCAAGAACTCCGTGCTGCTGGCGATCGACGAGATCAACGCCAAGGGCGGGGTCATGGGCAAGAAGGTCGAGCCCGTCGTCGAAGACGGTGCGTCCGACTGGCCGACGTTCGCGGAGAAGGCACAGAAGCTCATATCGAGCGACAAGGTCGCGGTCACCTTCGGCGGCTGGACCTCGGCGAGCCGCAAGGCGATGCTCCCGGTCTACGAGAAGAACAAGCAGCTGCTGTTCTACCCGGTGCAGTACGAGGGGCTGGAAAGCTCCCCGTACATCTTCTACACCGGCGCCACCACCAACCAGCAGATCGTGCCGGCGCTCGACTACCTCAAGTCGCAGGGCAAGAAGAAGATCTTCCTGGTGGGCAGCGACTACGTCTTCCCGCGCACCGCGAACAAGATCATCAAGAAGTACGCGGACGCCAACGGCATGCAGATCGTCGGCGAGGAGTACACCCCGCTCGGCCACACCGAATACAGCACGCTCATCAACAAGGTCGTGGACGCGAAGCCCGACGCGGTGTTCAACACCCTCAACGGCGACAGCAACGTCGCCTTCTTCAAGCAGCTCCGCGGCACCGGGGTCAAAGCCGCCGACATGCCCGTGCTGTCGGTGAGCGTCGCCGAAGAGGAAGTCCGCGGCATCGGCCCGGACTACCTGGCCGGCCAGCCGGTCGCGTGGAACTACTACCAGACCACCGAAGGCGCCCGGAACACCGAATTCGTCGCCGCCTACAAGGCCAAATACGGCGCGGACAAGGTGACCTCCGACCCCATGGAGGCCGGCTACAACTCCGTCTACCTGTGGAAAGCCGCCGTCGAGAAGGCCGGAAGCTTCGACCCCGAGGCGGTCAAAAAGGCCTGCGACGGCGTCTCGATCGACGCCCCCGAAGGCAAGGTCACCATCGACGGCGCCACCCAGCACGTCTACAAGACCGCCCGCATCGGCGTCGTGCAGAGCGACGGACAGATCAAGGAGGTCTGGAACTCCGGCGGCCCGATCAAACCGGACCCCTACCTCAAGGAATACCCCTGGGCAGCGGGGCTCTGACCCGGTGAGCGCGATGAGGGGGGACACCCGGTGAACGCATTCCTCAACCAACTGCCGGTCGGACTTTCCATCGGCGCGGTGCTGCTCCTCATCGCGCTCGGCCTGACCTTCACGTTCGGCCAAATGGGCGTCGTCAACATGGCCCACGGCGAATTCATCATGGCCGGCGCCTACACCGCCTACATGCTCCAGGACTGGGCCGGCCGCCAAGCCGTCCTGGTCGCCCTGCCGGTGGCCTTCGCCGTCGCCGGCCTGATGGGGCTGGCCCTGGAACGCACGCTCATCCGCCGCTTCTACGGCCGCCCGCTCGACACCCTGCTGCTCACCTGGGGCGTCAGCCTGCTCCTCCAGCAGGCCGCCCGCGACCTGTTCGGCGCACCCAACGTCCAGGTCAAGGCACCCGAATGGCTGGTCGGCGGAGCCGCCGTGCACGGCATCCGGATGCCGTACGCGCGCATCTTCATCCTCGTGCTCGCGCTCGTCTGCGTCGCCGCGATCTGGTTCTACCTCGCCCGCACCCGGCAAGGCCGCCGCATGCAGGCCGTCATGCAGAACCGCGAACTCGCCGCCTGCAGCGGCATCGCGACCTCCCGCGTCGACCAGCGCACTTTCTTCATCGGCTCGGGACTCGCCGGGGTCGCGGGCGTCGCCCTCACCCTCATCGGGCCGGTAGGCCCGGCCCTCGGCACCTACTACATCGTCGACGCGTTCCTCGTCGTCGTGGCCGGCGGCCTCGGCCAACTCCGCGGCGCGGTCATCGCCGCCTTCGTCCTCGGCCTCCTCAACAGCTACGTCGAGTACTGGTCCGACGCCTCCCTCGCCAAGGTGGTGGTCTTCGCTGTGATCATCGGATTCCTGCAGCTGAGGCCGCAAGGCCTGTTCGTCCTGCGCTCCAGGAAGCTCACATGAGCGCCGCCGCGGCCGCCGCGGCCGCCGTGCGCCGCCGCTTCGCCGCCGGGGCATGGCGCGGACCCGTCGCGTTCGCCGCGATCGCCGTGCTCGCACTGGCCGTCGCCCCCGCCACCCTGTCCCCGTTCCGCCTCGAACTCCTCGCCAAGTACCTGTGCTTCGCGATCGCCGCACTCGGCATCGGACTCGCCTGGGGCAAAGGCGGCATGCTGACCCTCGGCCAAGGCGTCTTCTTCGGGCTCGGCGGCTACGCCATGGCCATGCACCTCAAGCTCGCCGAAGCCGGCCCGGGGGAACTGCCGGACTTCATGGTGTGGAGCGGCGTCGAACAGCTGCCCATGCTGTGGGAGCCCTTCCGCCAGCCGTGGTTCGCGATCCTCATGGTCGTCCTGCTGCCCGGCACCGTCGCGGCACTGCTCGGCCTGCTGGTCTTCGGCCGCCGGGTACGCGGCGCCTACTTCGCGATCCTCACCCAAGCCCTCGCCGCGGCCTTCGTGATCTGGCTCGTCGGCCAGCAAGGACTGACCGGCGGCACCAACGGCCTCACCAACTTCTCGTCCTTCTTCGGCCTCGACCTCGCCGACCCGGCCGACCAGCGCGTCCTGTACTTCGCGGTCGCCGTCGTCCTCGGACTGCTCTACCTCGCCTTCCGGCACCTGGTGGCCAGCCGGTACGGCCGCCTCCTCGTCGCCGTACGCGACGGCGAAGACCGCGTCCGATTCCTCGGCTACGACCCGGCGGTGGTCAAAACCGTCGCCTTCACCCTGTCCGCGATCTCCGCGGGCATCGCCGGGGCCCTGTTCGTGCCGGTCGTCGGGATCGTCTCGCCCGCGCTGCTCGGCGTCGTCCCGTCCCTCGAACTCGTCTTCGCGGTCGCCGTCGGCGGCCGGTACACGCTCGCCGGCGCGGTCTTGGGCGCCGTCCTCCTCAACTACGCGAAGACCACGTTCTCCGAGCACTACGCCGACGGCTGGCTCTACCTCCAAGGCGCGCTGTTCGTCATCGTCATGGCCTACGCCCCCAAGGGCGCCGTCGGCGTCGCCGGGCAACTGCGCGACCTGGCGGCGAAGCGCCGCCGGCCGCGCGGCGCCCGGCCTGTCCCGCACCCTGCCGAACATCCGGCCGAGCGTTCCGCCGAGGAAGGAGCCGCGGCATGACCACACCTCTCCTGGAGATCCGCGGGCTGTCCGTCGTCTTCGACGGATTCCGCGCCATCGACGGCATCGACCTGGACGTCCGCCCCGGCGAACTCCGCTTCCTCATCGGCCCCAACGGCGCCGGCAAAACCACCCTCATCGACGTCGTCACCGGCCTCACCCGGCCCACCGCCGGAACCGTCCGGTTCGAAGGGCGCGACCTCGTCGGGAAGCGCGAGCACCAAGTCGTCCGGCTCGGCATCGGCCGCACCTTCCAGACCGCCGTCGTCTTCGAAGAACTGACCGTCGAGGAGAACGTCGACCTCGCGGCCACCTTCCGCATGCGGCTCCCCGCACTGCTGCGCCGCCGCAAAGGCCGCAGCGCCGCCGTCGCCGCGGTCCTCGACCGGGCCGGCCTGGTCGACCTGGCCGAACACCCCGCGGGCGTGCTGTCCCACGGGCAGCGCCAGTGGCTGGAGATCGCCATGCTCCTCGCCCAGGAGCCGCGGCTCCTGCTGCTCGACGAACCCGTCGCGGGCATGTCCCGCGACGAGCGGCAGCGCACCGGCGCGCTGCTCGCCGAGATCGCCCGCGACCGCACCGTGGTCGTCGTCGAACACGACATGGAGTTCGTGCGCGCGTACGCCTCGTCGGTCACGGTGCTGCACGAAGGACGCGTCCTGACCGAAGGCGACATGGCGTCCGTCCAAGCCGACCCGAAAGTGCGCGAGGTCTACCTCGGCCGGGCCCGCGACACCCGCGCCGCGGAACCGGTCGCGGAGCCGGTCGCGGAAGGAGTGGGCTGATGCTGCGCGTACAAGGCCTGGAAGTGGCGTACGGACGGGCCCAGGTCCTCTTCGGCGTCGACCTGCACGTCGCGCCCGGGTCCCTGGTGTGCGTGATGGGCCGCAACGGCGTGGGCAAGACCACGCTGCTCAACACCGTGATGGGCGTTCTGCCCGCCCGGTCCGGCACCGTCGTCTTCGACGGCCGCGACATCACCCGGATGCCCACCCACCGGCGCGTCGGCCTCGGCATGGGCTACGTGCCGCAAGGCCACGAGACCTTCCCGCACCTGACGGTGCTGGAGAACCTGCGCGTGACGTGGGAGGCCGGCACGACCCGCGACAAGAGCGTGATCGACGAGGCACTGGACGTCTTCCCCCGCCTCACCCCGCTGCTCAAACGCCGCGCCGGCTTCCTCTCCGGCGGCCAGCAGCAGCAGCTCGCCATCGCGCGGGCCCTGGTGACCCGGCCGCGGCTGCTGATCCTCGACGAGCCGACCGAAGGCATCCAGCCTTCGATCGTCGCCGAGATCGAGGACGCCATCGAGCGCCTCCACCGCGAACGCGGCCTCGCGGTGCTGCTCGTCGAGCAGTACCTCGACTTCGCGACCCGGCTCGCGGACCGCTTCACCGTGCTGGACGCCGGCGTCGTCGTGCACGAGGGAGCCGGAGCGGAACTGCACGACGAACGGGTGCGCGGGCTGCTCGCGGTGTGACGGCGGCGTACCGGACCCCGCCGAGGGGTCCGGTACGCCGCGGTTGGGCCGGGGGCTACCACAAGCCGCCGTGGGCCATGCTGATGAAGAGTCCGACCGCCGACGCGCCCAGCGAGATCACCAGGACGAAGCGTTCGACCGTGGTCGACGAGATCATCTGCCCGGTGAGTCCGGTGAACACCCCGGCGAGGCCGGTCCACGCACCGAGCATGTGGGCGCTCGGGAAGAACGCGCACACGATCGCGATCACGGCGAACACGAAGGTCACGGCCGCGAAGGTGTTCTCCTTCGTGTGCGGCCTGTCGTCGTGCACGCGGTTGATAGCGGAGAGGTTGAGGGCGGCCAACGGGCCGCGGCGCAGCGTCTGAGCCATCACGCACCTCCAGGGGCGGCCCCTGGGCGATCCGGGTCCGGCACGGGCCCGGCGGTCGCCGCCGGTGGCCTGGGGTACGGACGATTTGTCCGTGATTTCCCTCCCACAGGGTGCAACGCCTCGGCGCCGGATTTCAACACATAGCGTGGGTGCAGGTACGCTGTACCGTCCGCAGCGCCATGGGCGGGGCCCGGTTTTCCGGGGCCGGCCGGTTGCCGCGGCTTACGCGAAGCCCTCCTGTCACGGAAGTCCCGTGGCCGTGTCAGTCCATAGGAGGTGGGTGTTTCCATGCGTAATTACGAGCTGATGGTCATCCTCGACCCGGACCTCGAAGAGCGTGCCGTTTCGCCGCTGATCGAGTCCTTCATGAACGTCGTCCGCAACGGCGGCGGCAAGGTCGAGAAGATCGACACGTGGGGCCGTCGCCGGCTCTCGTACGAGATCAAGAAGAAGTCCGAGGGCATCTACGCCGTCGTGGACCTGGCCGCGGAGCCCGCGGTCATCAAGGAACTCGACCGCCAGATGAACCTCAACGAGTCGGTCATGCGCACCAAGGTGCTGCGTCCCGACCAGCGGTAATCACCGCACTACCGAACCGCTACCGGCAGTAAACGGGAAGGCAAGGGAATGGCAGGCGACACCGTCATCACTGTGGTCGGGAATCTGACCGCCGACCCCGAGCTGCGCTTCACCCCCAGCGGCGCGGCCGTCGCGAACTTCACCGTGGCCTCCACGCCGCGGATGTTCGACCGCCAGACGAACGAGTGGAAGGACGGCGAAGCGCTGTTCCTCCGCTGCTCGGTGTGGCGGCAGGCGGCCGAGAACGTCGCGGAGTCGCTCCAGCGTGGCATGCAGGTCATCGTGCAGGGCCGCCTGAAGCAGCGGTCGTACGAGACCAAGGAAGGCGAGAAGCGGACCGCGTACGAGCTTGAGGTCGACGAGATCGGCCCCTCGCTCCGGTTCGCCACCGCCAAGGTCACGAAGGCCGGCCGGGGTGGCGGCGGCGGTGGCGGCGGCCAGTACCGCGGCGGCGGTGGTGGCGGCGGCTACGGCGGCGGCCCGCAGGGCGGCAACCAGGGCGGCTACGGCGGCCCGCCGCAGGGCGGCCAGGACGCCGACCCCTGGGCGTCCCCCGGAGGCAACAACTCCGGCGGTGGCGGCTGGGGTCCGCAGCCCGGCGGTTACACGGACGAACCCCCGTTCTAGGACACGGACGGCCCCAGGGCCGACCGGTCCGGACGAAGACTTCTTGATCTGGAGAAAGAGCAATGGCGAAGCCGCCTGCGCGCAAGCCGAAGAAGAAGGTTTGCGTGTTCTGCAAGGAGAAGATCTCCTACGTCGACTACAAGGACACGAACCTGCTGCGGAAGTTCATTTCCGACCGCGGCAAGATCCGTGCCCGTCGCGTGACCGGCAACTGCACGCAGCACCAGCGTGACGTCGCCACGGCCGTCAAGAACAGCCGTGAGATGGCGCTGCTGCCGTACACCAGCACGGCGCGCTGAGAGAGGGTGGACTTGATATGAAGCTCATCCTCACCCACGAGGTTTCCGGTCTCGGCGAGCCCGGCGACATCATCGAGGTCAAGGACGGCTACGGCCGCAACTACCTCATCCCGCGCGGCTTCGCGATCAAGTGGAGCAAGGGCGGCGAGAAGGAGGTCGCCTCCATCCGCCGTGCGCGCAAGGTCCGCGAGATCAAGAGCCTCGAGCAGGCGAACGAGGTCAAGGACCAGCTGGCGGGCCTCAAGGTCAAGCTGGCGACCCGTGCCGGTGACACCGGCCGCCTGTTCGGTTCCGTCACCGTCGCCGACGTCGCTGCCGCGATCAAGGCCGCCGGTGGTCCGGAGCTGGACAAGCGCCGCGTCGAGCTGGGTGCGCCGATCAAGACCCTCGGCTCGCACCGGGTCACGGTCCGCCTCCACCAGGAGGTCTCGGCCGCTCTCGACGTCGACGTCGTTTCGGCCTGACCTGACCGCAACCCCTGGACGCCCGGACTCCCACAGGAGTCCGGGCGTCCGGCGTTTCCGGGGCGGGTGCGGCGCGGCCGGGACTGCACCTGCTTGCGTTGATACCCCTAGGGGGTATAGTTTCGGGTGCGGCGGGGGAAGCCGCACCCGGCCGCACCCCGCCGCCCCGCGACCCGAGAGGAAAACCGCCATGAGCACCGCGTCTTTCACCGTCACCGGCATGACCTGCGGCCACTGCGTCGCCTCGGTCAAGGAGGAGGTCTCCGAGGTGCCGGGCGTCCGGGACGTGCAGGTCGAGCTGGCCTCCGGTCTGCTGACCGTGTCGGCCGAGGACGCCGTCGACGCCGCGGCCGTCGAGGCCGCCGTCACCGAGGCGGGCTACGCGCTCGCCAAGTGAGACCGGGGCGCGCCACGCGTCCTTCAGGGGTACCCGGGATTCTGCCCCCCGGGTACCCCTACCCCGTAGGGATACAAGATCCGGGACGGAAGCCGCCCGACGTGCGGAACACGCCGAAAAGCCGGATGCGTCGACAGGACCGAAGGAGGAGCACGTGACCACCCCGCACGCCGAGACGCAGGCCGCGCGGATCGACCTCGCGTTGGGCGGGATGACCTGCTCCTCGTGTGCGAACCGGATCGAACGCAAGCTCAACAAGCTCGACGGCGTCCAGGCCACGGTGAACTTCGCCCTGGAGACCGCGACCGTCTCCTACCCGGCGGACGTCGACCCCGGCGCGCTCGTCGCCGCCGTCGAGGCGGCCGGCTACACGGCCACCCCGATCACCGACGAGCCCGAGGCCTCCGGGGCCCCCGAGGCCGCGGCCGGCGCCGAGGGCGAGAGCGGCGAACCGAGGTCGTTGCGCGAGCGCCTCGTCTACAGCGCGCTCCTGACCGCGCCGGTCCTCGTCCTGTCGATGGTCCCCGCCGCGCAGTTCCGCTTCTGGCAGTGGCTGACCCTCACGCTGGCCGCGCCGGTCGTGGTGTGGGGCGGTTGGCCGTTCCACAAGGCCGCCGCGAAGAACCTCCGGCACGGCACCGCGACCATGGACACCCTGGTGTCCCTCGGCACCCTCGCCGCGTTCGTCTGGTCGCTGTACGCCCTGTTCTGGGGCGGCATGGGCGAGCCCGGCACGACGATGTCCTTCGACTTCACCGCGTCGGGCGGGCACGCCGAGATCTACCTGGAAGCCTCGTCCGCCGTCATCACCTTCATCCTGGCCGGCCGCTACTTCGAGGCCCGCGCCAAGCGGAAGGCCGGCGCCGCGCTCAAGGCCCTCCTGGAACTCGGCGCGCGCGACGTGTCCGTGCTCCGCAGCGGCCGCGAAGAGCGCATCCCCGTCGACAAGCTGGCCGCCGGCGACCTGTTCGTGGTGCGGCCCGGCGAGAAGATCGCCACCGACGGCGTGGTCGCCGAGGGCTCCTCGGCGGTCGACGCGTCCATGCTCACCGGCGAGTCCATCCCCGTCGAGGTCCGCCCCGGCGACCCGGTCACCGGCGCCACCCTCAACGCGGGCGGCCGCCTGGTGGTCCGCGCCACCCGCGTGGGCGCGGATACCCGACTCGCCCAGATGGCGCGCCTCATCACCGACGCGCAGACCGGCAAGGCCGCGGTGCAGCGGCTCGCCGACCGGGTGTCCGGCGTCTTCGTGCCGATCGTGATCGTGCTGGCCGTCGCCACGCTCGGATTCCGGCTGGGCAGCGGCGGGGACGCCACGGCGGCGTTCACCGCGGCCGTGGCCGTGCTGGTCATCGCCTGCCCGTGTGCGCTGGGCCTGGCCACGCCGGTCGCGCTGCTCGTCGGCACCGGCCGAGGCGCGCAGCTCGGCGTGCTGATCAAGGGGCCGGAGGTGCTGGAGAACACCCGTCGCGTGGACACCGTCGTGCTCGACAAGACGGGCACGGTCACGACCGGCCGGATGGCGCTCGTGGAGACCGTCCCGGCGGACGGCGTCGACGCCGACGAACTGCTGCGGCTGGCCGGTGCGCTGGAGCACGCCGGCGAACACCCGATCGCCAAGGCCGTCGCCGCCGCGGCGGCCGAGCGGTTCGGGCCGCTGCCGGGCGTGGAGGGCTTCGCCAACCGCGAGGGCCTCGGCGTCGAAGGCGTCGTGGACGGGCACGCGCTGGTTGCGGGCCGTCCGGCGCTGCTCGCCGACTGGGGGCTCGTGCTGCCCGGGGAACTCGTGGCGGCGCTGGACCGTGCCGAGGAAGCCGGGCGCACCGCGGTCGCGGTGGCGTGGGACGGCGAAGTCCGCGGCGTGCTGGTCATGTCGGACACCGTGAAGCCGACGTCGGCGGCGGCGATCGCCGGACTCCGCGACCTCGGCCTGACCCCGGTTCTGCTGACCGGCGACAACGAGCGTGCGGCGCGGTCGGTGGCGAAGGCCGTCGGCATCGACGAGGTCGTGGCCGGGGTGCTCCCGGCGGGCAAGGTCGACGCGGTCAAGGCGCTCCAGGCGCAGGGCAAGGTCGTGGCGATGGTCGGCGACGGCGTCAACGACGCCGCGGCCTTGGCCACCGCGGACCTCGGCCTGGCGATGGGCACCGGCACCGACGCGGCCATCGAAGCGGCGGATCTGACCCTGGTCCGCGGCGACTTGGGCGCCGCGGTCGACGCGATCCGGCTGTCGCGCGCGACGCTGCGGACGATCAAGACGAACCTGTTCTGGGCGTTCGCCTACAACGTCGCGGCGATCCCGCTCGCGGTGGCCGGGTTGCTGAACCCGATGATCGCGGGCGCGGCGATGGCGTTCTCGTCGGTGTTCGTGGTGGGGAACTCGCTGCGGCTGCGCAAGTTCCGGTCCACGGCGGCGGTGTAACCGGGGCGGCGGGCGGTGCCTACTTGCCGCCCCCGCCCCGTACGTTCGCGCCGGTCACCAGCCAGGCGTCCCCGGCCGCGCGCCGTCCCAGCAGCACCAGCCGGGTCGCCATGAACGCCCCCACACCGCACCACCACAAGGCCACCAGCCCACCGCCGAGCGTCAGCACCGCCGCCACGGTCGCGGCGAACACCCCCAGCACGATCGGCATCGTCAGCGCCAGGAACCGGCCGTCGCCCGCGCCGATCAGCACCCCGTCCAGCACGAACACCGGCCCGGCGAGCGGCTGGAGCGCGGCGGCGGCGATCAGCACGAGGCCGAGCAGGTGGCGGACCTCGGGGTCGCCGGTGAACCACGGGATGTAGAGCGGCCGCGCGGCCACCACGACAAGGCCGAAGAGCACACCCGTCCACACGCTCCAGACCAGCATGCGGCGGGTCGCCGAGCGGGCGCCCGCGGCGTCGCCGGCGCCGAGGGCGCGTCCGACGATCGCCTGCGCGGCGATGGCGAGCGCGTCGAGGGCGAACGCCAGGAACGTCCAGATCTGCCAGGCCACCTGGTGCGTGGCGATCTCGTTGTCGCCCATGTGGGTGGCGGCGATGGTGGTGATGAGCAGGATGGCGCGCAGGCTCACGGTGCGGACGAACAGCGGGACGCCCGCGGTCGCGGACGCGCGGATCCCGGCCGGGTCGGGGGTGAGCGGCGCCCCTGCCGCGCGGGCGCCGCGGATCACGACGGCCAGGTAGGCGGCGCCCATCGCGCACTGCGCGGCGACGGTGCCCCAGGCGGAGCCGGCGATGCCGAGGTGCAGGCCGTAGACGAAGAGCAGGTTGAGGGCGAGGTTGGCGGAGAACCCGGCCACCGCGACGACGAGCGGCGTGCGGGTGTCCTGCAGGCCGCGCAGAACGCCCGTGGCGGCGAGGACGATCAGCATCGCGGGGATGCCGAGGCTGCTGATCCGCAGGTACGTGGTGGCGTGCGGGGCCGCGGTGGCGGACGCGCCGAACGCGTCGACGATCCACGGCGCCCCGATCGCGCCGGCGGCCAGCAGGACGACGCCGATGAGCGCGGCGAGCCAGATGCCGTCGATGCCTTGGCGGATCGCGCCGTGGCGGTCGCCCGCGCCGAGGAGCCGGGCGACGCCGGCCGTGGTGGCGTACGCGAGGAACACGCACAGGTTGACCAGGGTGGCGAGCACCGCGCCGGCGACCCCGAGGCCGGCCAGTTGCGGGGTGCCCAGGTGCCCGACGACCGCGGAGTCGGCGAGGATGAACAGCGGTTCGGCGACCAGCGCGAAGAACGCGGGGACGGCGAGGCGCAGGATCTCGCGGTCCTGGCCGCGGCCGTCGCGCGGGCGCGGAACGCGCGGTATTCGGAGGGTGCGCGCGGGGGCGTCCGCCGGGGCGGCGGCAGGCCGGGGGCCGCCGCCGGAGCGCGTCTCGGCGGCGGGTTCGGGGGTTCTTTCGGGGGCACCGTCCACCCATCCACGGTAATCATCCACAGGTAACAACCACAATCGGGTTCTGCCTCTTACTTGTGGATGCGTTCGGTGGTTGTCCACACACGCGGGGCGATTGCCGGTCGATCGGACCGGAAGTTTTTCACATACACAGCCGGTGGATGGAGAAACCGCAGGTCAGAGACGGTTTCCACAGGTCGCCGCGACGAGGCTCCGGCGCGTCGCACACAGGTTGTGCACAGGACTGGGGGTTGCCTTCCACAGGTTGTCCACAGTTATCCACAGGGGCTGTGGATGACTGCGTTGGAGTACACCCAGTCCACCCGTACGGTGAGGGACTGCACATCGCGTGGTGCGGCGTTTTTGTCGGCCCCGTGCCGTATGAAGGACCCGGGCCCGCACGGCGCCCCGGACCGGCCGGGCACGCGCCGGACCGGACGCCCGCGCAGCGAGGCCCGTAGTCGAGGAAGGAAGCCGCGGCATGAGTGTCTCGGAGTACGAGGACGCTCCTCCGGCCACCCGCGAGGGCTTCGAACGCACTCCGCCGCAGGACATCGCCGCCGAGCAGTCCGTCCTCGGCGGCATGATGCTCTCCAAGGACGCCATCGCCGACGTCGTGGAGAACCTCAAGCCCGTCGATTTCTACCGGCCGGCCCACGAGATGGTCTACAACGCCATCCTCGACCTCTACGCCCGCGGCGAGCCCGCCGACGCCGTCACCGTCGCCGCCGAGCTGACCAAGCGCGGCGAGATCGGCCGCGTCGGCGGCGCCCCGTACCTGCACACCCTGATCTCCTCGGTCCCCACCGCCGCCAACGCCGAGTACTACGCCCGCATCGTCCGCGAACAGGCCGTCCTGCGCCGCCTCGTGGAAGCCGGCACCCGCATCGTCCAAATGGGCTACGCCGCCGACGGCGACGTCGACGAGATCGTCAACAGCGCCCAGGCCGAGGTCTACGCCGTCACCGAACAGCGCACCAGCGAGGACTACGCCCCCCTCGCCGACATCATGGAAGGCGCCCTCGACGAAATCGAGGCCATCGGCTCCCGCAACGGCGAAATGTCCGGCGTCCCCACCGGCTTCACCGACCTCGACGCCCTCACCAACGGCCTCCACCCGGGCCAGATGATCGTCATCGCGGCCAGGCCCGCCATGGGGAAATCCACCCTGGCCCTGGATTTTGCGCGGGCCTGTTCCATCAAGCACGCGTTGCCGAGTGTGATCTTCTCGCTCGAAATGGGGCGGAACGAGATCGCGATGCGGTTGCTGTCCGCGGAGGCGCGGGTGGCGCTGCACCACATGCGGTCGGGGAACATGACCGACGAGGACTGGACGCGGCTGGCGCGGCGGATGCCGGATGTGAGTGCCGCGCCGCTGTACATCGACGACTCGCCGAACCTGTCGATGATGGAGATCCGCGCCAAGTGCCGGCGCCTCAAGCAGCGCAACGACCTGCGCCTGGTCGTCATCGACTACCTGCAGCTGATGACCGGCGGCGGCAGCCGGCGGGCGGAGAGCCGGCAGCAGGAGGTCTCGGAGATGTCGCGAAACCTGAAGCTGCTGGCGAAGGAGCTGGAAGTCCCGGTCATCGCGCTGTCGCAGCTGAACCGTGGTCCGGAGCAGCGCACGGACAAGAAGCCGATGGTGTCGGACCTTCGCGAATCGGGTTCGATCGAACAGGACGCCGACATGGTCATTCTCTTGCACCGCGAGGACGCCTACGAGAAGGAGTCGCCGCGTGCCGGTGAAGCCGACTTGATCGTGGCGAAGCACCGTAACGGTCCGACGGCGACGATCACCGTGGCGTTCCAGGGGCACTACTCGCGCTTCGTGGACATGCAGCAGGGGTGACGGAGACCCAGGGGTGACGCAGTCAGGGCCCGGCCGGTCGGCCGGGCCCTGACTGCGTATAGCCGGTGCTTTCCCGGAGCCGGACTACAGCGCCCCCGCCAGGTCCGCGAGCAGGCGCTGCTTGGAGCGGGCGCCGACCAGGGACTTCACCGGTTCGCCGGCGCGGAAGAGCATCAGGGTGGGCATGGAGAGGACGCCGTAGGCGGCGGTGGTCGCGGGGTTGGCGTCGACGTCGAGTTGGACGATGTCGAAGCCGGGGTCGGTGTCGGCGAGGTCGGCGAGGACCGGGGCGATCATGCGGCAGGGGCCGCACCAGCCGGCGGTGAAGTCGACGAGGACGGGGCGGTCGGCGGCGAGGACGTCGGTGGCGAAGGTGGCGTCGGTGACGGCCGGGACGGTGGATGTGGCGGCGCTCATGGCTGGTCCTCCGGGTTCGACGGGGCCGGGCGGCCCGCGGCGGCGAGGTCGCAGCGCGGCTCGGGGGCCGGTGCGGCGGTGAGTTCGGCGTAGGCCAAGTGGGCGGCGACCTGGTTGCGGACGCGCTGCATCTCGGCGATGCAGGCGTCCAGTTCGGCGAGCTTGGCGCGGTAGACGTCGAGGGACGCCGGGCACGCGTCGCCCGTCGGGTGTCCGGAGCGCAGGCAGTCGACGAACGGGCGGGCGTCTTCGAGCGCGAAGCCGAAGTCCTGGAGGGTGCGGATCTGCTCCAGGAGCCGCAGGTCCGTTTCGTCGTAGTCGCGGTAGCCGTTGCCGGTGCGGCGGGCGGGGAGGAGGCCGCGCGATTCGTAGTAGCGGAGGGTGCGGGTGGTCATGCCCGCGCGTTCCGCGAGTTCGCCGATGCGCATGGGTGTTCTCCGTCCGCCGGGTTCCGGTCGCCGTCTCCGACGGTAAACGTTGACGCGGGGGTCAACGCCAGGGCTGCCCGGCGGCGGGGGAACGGGCGGGTCAGCCGCGGTCGAGGAAGGCCCGGACGCGGGTGACGAAGGCTTCGGTCTGCTCGTAGACGACGACGTGGCCGGTGTCGAACTCGTCGTATGCGCTGCCGGTGATGGCCGTGTGGAGGGCACGGGAGTTGGCGGCCGGGACGGTCGCGTCCTGGCGGCAGCCGAGGACGAGGGTGTCGGCGGTGATGCGGGGGAGCAGGTGCCGGATGTCGAGGCGCAGGTTGAGCGCGATCTGGCGGAGGGTGTCGGGGGTGGGCTGCATGAAGGCGGCGTTGGCTTCGACGGCGTCGCGGCCGATGGTGTTGAGGTGGTCGCGGCTGAACGCGGTGAGGGTGGCGTAGCGGCCGAAGGCGGCCGGGTTGTCGGCGATGGCCAGCCACACGGTCATCATGTTCCGCAGGTATTCGTCGTCCGGGTCGGACCAGCCGGCCACCAGGACGAGGCGGTCCACGAGGTCGGGGCGGAGGGCGGCGGCCGCGGCGGCGGCGACCGCGCCGAGGGAGAAGCCGAGCAGGTCGACGGGGTGTCCGCCCGCGTCCTCGATCACCGCGACGATTTCGGCGGCGAGTTGTTCGACGGCGAGGTCGCCGCCGTCGTCGGACACGTCTTCGACGCCGGAGCCGGACAGGTCGGGCAGGTGGACGGTGTGCCGCTCGGTGAAGGACGGGACGAGCGGGTCCCACATGCCCGAGCCGCCGCCGGTGCCGTGCACCAGGACGAGGTCGCGGCCGGGTGCGGCGCCGGTGGCGGGGTGGGTCGTGTAGCGGATGCGGGCGCTGCCGACGGTGAGCGGCTTGGCGGCGGGGACGGTGGTGGATGTCATGGCGGGGCTCCTGGCGCTGCGGGGTCGTGCCGACGGGAACGACGATGGCAGTGCGTGGAGCGGGGGAGGAGCGGAGCGGTGTGGCTAGGATCCGCGGTCCCAGCCACACCGCGGGCCGGTTGCGGCGCGGAGCACCGCAACCGGGTGGCCGTGCCGGGCGAGGCGGCGACGGGGGGCTTCGCCTCGCCGACCCGGGCCTCGGCGGTTCAGCGGGCGGTGAAGCCGCCGTCGATGGCGATGGCGGCGCCGGTGACGAACGAGGCTTCGTCGCTGAGCAGGTACGCGATCAGCGGGGCGATCTCGTCCGGCTGGGCGATCCGGTTGACCGGGTGCAGGGCGGCGATCGCCGCGGCCGCCTCGTCGGTGGTCATCATGGTGGCGCGGGACAGCGGTGTGTCGACGCCGCCGGTGACGAGGGCGTTGACGCGGATTCCGCGCTCGGCG
This sequence comes from Yinghuangia aomiensis, assembly GCF_039542225.1. Taxonomy (NCBI): domain Bacteria; kingdom Bacillati; phylum Actinomycetota; class Actinomycetes; order Kitasatosporales; family Streptomycetaceae; genus Yinghuangia; species Yinghuangia aomiensis. Next base: position 24,355 of record NZ_BAABHS010000058.1, read on the forward strand.
TTCTCCAGGGCGGCGGACCGGGTGAGGCCGACGACGCCGTGCTTGGCGGCGACGTACGGTGCGACCTGCGCCATGCCGACGACGCCGAGGTTGGACGCGTTGTTGACGATCGCGCCGCCGCCGGACGCGAGGATCGCCGGGACCTGGTACTTGAGGCCGTAGAAGACGCTGGTGAGGTTGTGGCCGATCTCGGCGTGCCAGGCGTCGGCGGGGATGCCTTCCAGCGGGCCGCCCGCGTTGACGCCGCCGGCGTTGTTGAACGCGCCGTCCAGGCGGCCGAATTCGGCGACGGTCGCGGCGACCGCGGCCTCCGCGTCCTCGGCCGCCGTGAAGTCCGCGGCGACGAAGAGGACCTGGGCTCCGGTGGCGGCGCGGAGTTCGGCGGCGGCCTGCTCGCCGACGTCCTTGCGGCGGCCGGCGATGGCGACCGCGGCGCCTTCGGCGGCCAGGCGCCGGGCCGCGGCGAGCCCGATGCCCGAGGTGCCGCCGGTGACGAGGACGGCCTTGCCGGCCATGCGGGCGGAGACGGGGGCGGTGCGGGGAGTGGACATGCTGCTGCCTTTCCGAACAGGGCTTTCGTGCAGAGGACTTCGGTGTCGCAGCCGGGCCCGGCTCGTGATCACGTCCTCTACTGTGCGGTACCTCGGCGGGGCCCGCTGGCGGGAATCGGACGGGGCGTGGGCCACCGGAAGACACATCGGAAAACACATCGGAAGGCGCCTCGGAAGGCGCCTGTGAAGACCCCGGAAGACCCCGGACGGCATCGGAAGAGCCCCGGGAAACGCCGGAACCCGGCTCGCCGAGGCGAGCCGGGTTCCCGGTGGGCAGGTCCTGCGTTCGTCCTACGCGGCCGTCGTGAACTCCGGCTCCTCGGCCGCGGCTTCGTCCGTCGGGTCGACGATGGTGTCCGGCACGCCGCGCAGCCCGTAGGCGGCCGCGACCGCGGTGACCAGGGCGAGCCCGGCGCTGATCAGCGCGGTGACGTGCATGCCGCCGACGAAGGCGCTGCGGGCCGCGTCGCCGACCGCGCCCGCCAGGTCGGCCGGCAGGTGCGCGGCGCCGGCCAGCGCGCCGCCGAGCGATTCGCGGGCGCCGTCGGCGGTGCCGGCGGGCGTCCCGGCGGGCAGGTCCAGGTTGTTGCGGTACACGCTGTTGAGGACCGAGCCGAGGACCGCCATGCCGAGCGCGCCACCGAGTTCGGTGGCCGTCTCGGAGATCGCGGACGCCGCGCCGGCGCGCTCCTTCGGCACCGCGGCCAGGACGGTGTCGGCGGTGACCGTCAGCGCCATGCCCATGCCCATGCCGACGGGCAGCATCGCGGCGACCAGCACGGCGTAGTGGGCCTCGGTGCCGGTCAGCAGGTACAGCGAGAAGCCGGCCGACGAGACGAGCAGGCCGAGGGCGACGGTGTTGCCGCGGCCGATGCGGGTGATGAGCGCGGCGGCGAGGGCGCCGCCGGCCATCGCGGCGACCGCGCCGGGCAGTCCGGCGAGGCCGGCCTTGAGCGGCGACCAGCCGAGCACCGACTGGAAGTACTGGGCGAAGATCAGCGACTGCGCGACCAGGGCGAACATCGCGAACGCGTTGGCGGCGATCGATCCGGCGAAGGCCCGCTCCCGGAACAGCGCGAGGTCGATGAGCGGCGAGGCGACGCGGGACTGGCGGCGCACGAAGAGGACGGCGGCGGCGATGCCGATCAGCGCGGCGACGGCGACCTGGGACTGGGCGATGCCGCTGTGCGAGGCTTCCTTGACGGCGTAGACCAGGCCGAGCACGGCGGCGATGGACAGCGGGACGCTGGGCAGGTCGAGGCGTCCGGGGTTCGGGTTGCGGGATTCCGGCAGGACGATCGCGCCCGCGACGAGGATCGCGGCCATGATCGGCAGGTTGATCAGGAACACCGACCCCCACCAGAAGTGGTCGAGGACGAGGCCGCCGAGGAGCGGGCCGAGGCCCACGCCGGCGCCGCTGATGCCGCTCCAGATGCCGACCGCGGCGGTGCGTTCCTTCGGGTCGGTGAAGACGTTGCGGATGAGGGACAGCGTGGACGGCATGATCGTGGCGCCCGCCACGCCCAGCAGGGCGCGGGCGGCGATGAGCATTTCCGGGCTGGACGCGTAGGCGGTGAGCGCGGAAGCGGCGGCGAATCCGGCGGTGCCGATGAGCAGGAGCCGCTTCCGGCCGATGCGGTCGCCGAGCCAGCCCATCGTGACGAGCAGGCCGGCCAGGGCGAAGCCGTAGCCGTCGGCGATCCACAGCAGCTGGGTGGCGGACGGGTCGAGGTCGTCGACGAGGCCGGGGATGGCCAAGTGCAGGGCGCCCATGTCGATGGTCAGGACGAGCACCGCCAGGCAGCCGACGGCGAGCGTCCCCCACTTGCGGGCCGGGGAAATCTGCGAGGTCTCCATGCCGAGAAGACTCGCGGGGGCCGCTGACCGGACGGTGACCGCGCGCTGACCGGGCCGGCCGACGGCTGGTCAGCGGGCGCCCGGAGCGGTAAGGGTGGGGCCAGACCCACCCAACCCCGGGGCCCCAGCGCAATGCCCCCACCCCTGCGCGGTAGGCAGACTTACCGGTGTCGGAGCAAGAAACCTCGCAGGTCGGGGCCCACGCCGAGGAGGCAGCAGTGAGTGCAAGCGGAGTCGCGCGGCGGATCCGCGTCGGGTGGGTCGACGCATGGCGCGGGCTGTGGCTGGTGGCGCCGATGACGGTGGGCCTGGTGCTGTTCGTGCTCACCGTGGTGTTCCTGCCGCTGATGGTCCTCGGGATCGGTGTGCTGCTGGTCCCCGTCTTCGTGGCGGCGACCCGCGCCCTCGCGGACACCGCACGGCGCCGGGCCGAGAAGAACGGCGTGCCGATCGCCCGGCCGTACCGTCCCGAGCCGAAGTACGCCCGCGGCATCGTCGGCCAGGTCCAGCGTTGCCGCACCCTGCTGGGCGACCCCGCGACGTGGCGCGACCTGGTCTGGCTGCCGGCCGAATTCGTGATCGGCATGGTCCTGGGCATCCTCGCGCTCGGGTTCATCGCCGAGGGCGTGTTCGGGCTGCTGCAGCCGTGGCTGTGGAAGCCGATCACGAACGCCGGCGACAGCGGCTGGTACACCTTCGTCAAGGTCGACAGCGACAGCCGTGCCTGGCTCGCGGCGCTGGTCGGCGTGGCGTACATCGTGATCGGTTTCTGGATCGCCCCGAAGATGCTCAAGGTCCACGCGAAGTGGTCGCACACGCTCCTCGCGCCCACCCGCAAGGCCGAGATGGAGCTGCGGGTGCGCCACCTGACCGAGACGCGTACCGACGCGGTCGACGCGTCCGCCGCGGAACTGCGCCGCATCGAGCGGGACTTGCACGACGGTGCGCAGGCCCGGCTGGTCGCCATGGGCATGAACCTGGGTGCCGCCGAGCAGTTGATGGACTCGAACCCGGACGCGGCCCGTGCGCTGCTGTCCGAGACCCGCGAGGCGTCCGCCAAGGCGCTCAACGAACTCCGGGACCTGGTGCGTGGAATCCACCCGCCGGTGCTGGCCGACCGGGGCCTGGGCGACGCGGTACGGACGATCGCGCTGGAGAACCCGCTCGAGGTCGAGGTCACCGTGGCGATCCCGGGCCGGCTGGAGGCTCCGGTGGAGTCGGCGGCGTACTTCGCGGTCACCGAGGTGCTGACGAACGCGACCAAGCACGCCGGGGCTTCGCGCGTGTGGATCGACTTGCGGCACCGCGCCGGGCGGCTGCGCATCGAGGTGGTCGACGACGGCCGCGGCGGTGCGGACTTCGCCAAGGGCACGGGTTTGCGCGGGATCGAGCGGCGACTGGGTACATTCGACGGGACCATCGCCCTCGATTCCCCGAAGGGCGGCCCGACGACGGTGACCATGGAGCTGCCGTGCGAGTTGTCCTCGCCGAAGATCTCGCCCTCCTGAGGGACGGGCTGGTGCGGCTCCTCGAAGCCCACGGTTTCGAGATCGCCGCGGCGGTGGACAACGGGCCGGAACTCCTCAAGGCCCTGATCGAGCAGCGCCCCGATGTGGCGGTCGTCGACGTACGACTGCCCCCCACGTTCACCGACGAGGGCCTCCAGGCCGCCCTGGAGGCCCGTCGGCGTGTCCCGGGCCTGCCGGTGCTGGTGCTGTCGCAGTACGTGGAGCAGCTGTACGCGCGCGAGCTGCTCGCCGACGGCTCCGGCGGTGTCGGCTACCTCCTCAAGGACCGGGTCTTCGACACCGCGCAGTTCGTGGACGCGGTGCACCGGGTCGCGGCCGGCGGCACGGCGATGGACCCCGAGGTGATCGCGAAGCTGCTGACCCGCACCGAGCAGCGCCACGAGCCCCTCGGGCAGCTGACCGAGCGGGAGCGCGACGTGCTCAAGCTGATGGCCGAGGGCCGGTCGAACGCGGCGATCGCCAAGCAGCTCTTCGTGTCCGAGGGTGCGGTCAGCAAGCACACGACGAGCATCTTCGGGAAGCTGGCCATCACCGCTTCGGACGACGACAACCGCCGGGTCATGGCGGTGCTCGCGTACCTCGGGGCGTAGCCCCGGCAGCGTGGGGGAGGCGTCCTCCGGACCCGTCCGGTGGGAGGCGTCGCCGGGCTCTTTCGTCCTGGGTTCGTCCTGGGTTCGTCCTGGGTTCGTCCTGGGGGACGAACGCCGTCTACTCCCCTCGTAGTAGCCATCTCCGAGCGCTTCTGCGGGCGGGGTGCGCGCTTCTCCTACAGCGGTTGGAACTTCGCTGACCTGCGGCTTTTCGCATTGTGCCGGACCCTTGCGGGTGTCTACCGTCGAGGCTGACACCACCAGCGCTCTCCCCGGCGGACGCCAGTCGCCGAGCTTTGTGAATCGGATCACAAACCCGGTTCGCGGGCAGGGCGGGCGGACGCAGGACGAATGGAGAGCACATGTTCGGACGACTCGGAAGGCTCGTCGTCCACAATCCGTGGAAGGTGATCGGCGTTTGGCTGGTCGCCGCCGTGGCGCTGGTCGCGTTCGCGCCCAAGCTGTCGGACATCACCAACCAGGACACGGCGAGCTTCCTGCCCGACAAGTACGAGTCGGTCCAGGCGGCCGACCTTGCCGAGAAGCAGTTCCCGCAGTCCAAGGACCAGAGCGCGCTGACCGTGTTCAAGCGCGCCGACGGCGGTGCGCTCACGGCGGCGGACGAGGCCAAGATCAAGGAGATCGCGGCCAAGCTCCAGGCGGAGAAGGTCAAGCCGGTCGCGTCCGGTACCGCCCGCCCGGCCGGCGAGGTCAGCGGTGTCGGTCCGCTCCAGGTGTCCGAGAACAAGAAGATCGGCCTGGTCGACTTCAGCATCGCGGGCGACGCCCAGGACAAGAAGGTCAACGAGGCCGTCAAGGACCTGCGCGACGCCACGAAGCCGCTGGTGGAAGGCACCGACCTCAAGTACGGCTACACCGGCGGTCCGGCGATGATGCTGGACAACGAGGACGCCTTCAAGAAGGCCGAGGCGATCGTCGGCATAGTCACGATCGTCCTGATCATCGTGCTCCTGCTGCTCATCTACCGCAGCCCGGTCGCGGCCTTCCTGCCGATCATCGTGGTCGGCATCGTGGCGATGGTGGCCCCGGCGGTGATCGCACTGCTGGGCAAGGCGTTCGACTTCCAGGTCGAGCAGTCGCTCCAGACGATGCTCATCGTGGTGCTCTTCGGCATCGGCACGGACTACATCCTCTTCCTGCTGTTCCGCTATCGCGAACGGCTGCGAGCGGGCGACGACAAGAAGCAGGCCATGATCGTGGCCGTCGAGCGCGTCGGCGAGGCCATCGCCTCCGCCGCGGGCGCCGTCGTCATCGCGTTCGGCGCGATGCTCCTGGCCTCGCTCGGCAGCTTCAAGTCGATGGGCCCGGGCCTGGCCATCGCGGTCATCGTCATGGCGATCGCCGGCCTCACCCTGGTTCCCGCGGTCGTCTCGCTGCTCGGCCCGAAGGTGTTCTGGCCGTCGAAGGGCTGGCAGCAGCAGCCGCAGGGCACCACGTTCCACAAGCTCGGCAAGATGACCGGCAACAAGCCGGTCGCCGTCGCGGTGGTGTCCGGCGTGATCATGGTCGCGCTCGCCTCCGGCGTGCTCGGCTTCAAGGCGGACTACGACCAGATCGGCCAGCTGCCGAGCGGCACCGAGTCCGCCAAGGCCATGAAGGACATGCAGACCGGCTTCCCGGCCGGCACGCTCAACCCGACCCAGGTCTTCGTCGCGTCCAAGGACGGCAAGCCGCTCGACCGGAACGCCGCCGAGCAGTTCGCCGTGGGCCTCAAGGGCGCAGACGGCGTCGGCGGCGTCAACGTGATCAACCCGGAGAAGCCCGGCGACGGCCACGTCAAATACAGCGACGACGGCCTCTACGGCGAGATCAAGCTGGTCCTGAAGGAGAGCCCGTACACCAACGCGGCCCTCGACACGATCAAGCCGCTCCGCGCCACGGCCGACGCGCAGGCTCCGGCCAACACGGACGTCCTGGTCGGCGGTGCCACCGGTTCGTTCGCGGACGTCCGCGACGCCACCAACCGCGACATGAAGGTCATCTTCCCGGTCGCGGGGCTGCTGATCGCGCTGATCCTGGGCCTGCTGCTGCGCAGCCTCGTGGCACCCTGGTACCTGATCCTCGCGGTCGTCCTCGGCTACGCGGCGACGCTCGGCGCGACGGTGTTCGTGTTCCAGGGCCTCGCCGACCACGCGGGCGTGATGTTCATGCTGCCGATCATGATCTACATGTTCGTGGTCGCGATCGGCACGGACTACAACATCCTCATGATCGCCCGATTGCGTGAGGAAGCGCAGGAAGGCCACGAGCCACGGAAGGCCGCGGCACTCGCGGTCGAGCACGCCGGACCGTCCATCGCGGCGGCAGGTGTCATCCTGGCGGGGACGTTCGCATCGCTCATGTTCGCCGGCGTCAGCATGATGATGGAGATGGGCTTCGCGGTCGCGGTGGGCATCTGCATCTCGGCCTTCGTGATGTCGATGTTCCTGGTGCCCGCGGTCACCGCGCTCATCGGCCACAAGGCCTGGTGGCCGGGCCACGCCGACCGGCCCAAGGCCGGCCACGGCGGCGGACACGGCGAGGAAGACCGGGAACCGGTGCTCGCCGGCCGGTGATCCACGGCTGACGGAACCGAAGGAGCAGGACATGCAGTACCAGGACGGCCCCGTACGCACCGGCGTGCGGGGCCGTCCTGCGTCCGCGCCCGCCGCCCCCGCGGCAGGCGCCCCCGTCGTCCCGCAGCTTCCGGAGCCCGCCGAACCGTCCGGGCTGCCGATGCCCGGCGGGCCGCGGCGGCGCTGGCAGGAACGCTGCGGGGCGATCCGCAACCACGCCTGGATGTCGGACATCCTCGTGGTCGCCATGGTCATCGCCGTGACCGTCGGCGGCGCCATCGCGCCGTCCCAGAAACCGCACGTGCCGGGTGCCCCCAACGGGCTCAACCTGACCATCGCGGTGCTGAGCTGCCTGGCGCTGCTGCGCCGCCGCCAGCACCCCCTGATCGTCCTCGCCATCACCGAACTCGCGCAGCTCGCCTACCTCGTCGCGGACGGCCGCGACGGGTCGATCCTGCTGCCGACGCTGATCGCGCTCTACACCGTCGCGTCCCGCGAGGGCCTGCGCCGCGGCCTGTGGATCGCCTCCGCGGTCGCGGTCGCGCACACCATGATCCGGCTCGCCGTGCTCGCTTCGGCGTTCGTGCGTCCGGAGAACTACCTCTCGGTGGTGTGGCTGTACCTGCCCGTCGCCGTCGGGGAAGCGGTCCGCGCCAAGCGGGCCTACTGGGCCGAGGTGCAGGCCCGCCTCGCCCGCGCCGACCGCGAGCGCGAGGAAGAGGCCGCCCGCCGGGTCACCGCCGAACGCATGCGCATCGCCCGCGAACTGCACGACGTCGTGGCGCACAGCATCGCGATGATCAACATCCAGGCGGGCGTCGCCGCACACGTCATCGAGCAGGACGTCGGCCAGGCCCGCCAGGCGCTCGTGCACATCAAGGAAGCCAGCCGCGACGCGCTCGCCGAACTCCGCACCACGCTGGGCGTGCTGCGGCAGGACGGGGAGAGCGACCATCCGACCGAGCCGATGCCCGGAGCGGACGGCATCGAGTCGCTGGTCGCGTCGTACCGCACGGCAGGGCTGCCGGTGCAGTTGGAGATCGCGGGGGCGCCGCGGCCGCTGCCCGCGCCCGTCGGACTGGCGCTGTACCGGATCGTGCAGGAGTCGCTGACCAACGCGGTCAAGCACGCCGGGCCCGGCGCGCAGGCCGCCGTCCGCATCCGGTACGTGCCGCACGAGGTGGACGTCGAGGTGGCCGACGACGGCCGCGGCGCGTCCGCCGGCCCGGGCTCCGGCACCGGGCACGGACTCCTCGGCATGCGGGAACGCGCGACCGCGGTCGGCGGCACGCTGCGCGCCGGACCCGCCGCGGACCGCGGCTACCTGGTCGCGGCGCTGCTGCCGACCGGCGGCGCGCCGCCCCCGTCGGCGGCCCCCTCAGCCTCCGCGAGCGGTGCGGACGCCCCCGCGTCCGCGGCCGCCGCGGCAACGGAAGGAAACACATGGTCCGGGTCCTGATCGCGGACGACCAGTCGCTCGTGCGCGCCGGCTTCAAGGTGCTCATCGGCTCCGATCCCGAACTCGAGGTGGTCGGCGAAGCGGCGACCGGCGCCGAGGCGGTCAAACTGGCGCGCGAGACCCTCGCCGACGTCGTCCTCATGGACATCCGCATGCCGGAGATGGACGGCCTCGAAGCGACCCGCCGGATCGTCGGGGACGAGGACCTGGCCGGGGTGAAGGTGCTGGTGCTCACCACGTTCGAGGTCGACGACTACGTGTTCGAGGCGCTGCGCGCGGGCGCCAGCGGTTTCCTGGTCAAGGACACCGAACCGGCCGACCTGCTGCGTGCCATCAAGACCGTCGCGGCGGGGGAGTCTCTGCTGTCGCCGGGCGCCACACGCGCGCTGGTGGGCCGGTTCCTGTCCCAGCCCGAGCCGAAGGTCGCGGCCCCCGACCGGCTGACCGCGCTGACCGACCGGGAGCGCGAGGTACTGGCGCTGGTGGCGTCCGGAATGAGCAACGACGAGATCGCCGAGCACTTGTTCGTGTCCCCGCTGACCGCGAAGACCCACGTCAGCCGCGCGATGGTGAAACTGGGCGCCCGCGACCGCGCGCAACTGGTGGTGATCGCCTACGAGTCGGGGGTGGTCCGGCCGGGGCCGGGGGCGGGCTGACGGGGGAGGGGGGTCGGGTTGTCCACAGACGGGGTTTTCGTGGTGGATCACCGGAGGGCAGGTACGAGAAGGTGGCCGGGTCGGAAGGAGATCCGACGGCGGCGGGGGTGGGGGAGGGGCCTTCGCAGAGACTCCGACCGGAGACGGTGGGAGGAGGGAGGGCCCTAGGGCCTGTTCTGAGTTCGGATCACGATCGGGTCATTCCGGCCTCGGCGGCCGGGGGAATGCGGTAGACCGGACGGCATGACCCGGGGTGATCTGTCGGATGGCGAGTGGGAGTTGGTCGAGCCG
>NZ_BAABHS010000059.1:0-30683 GCF_039542225.1 Yinghuangia aomiensis
AACCCCCCCCCCCCCCCCCCCCCCCCCCCCCCCTCGAGCCCGCCCGCGCCGCCGCCCGGCCCGCCTGCCGGGCGGCCGCCGGGCGAGCCGCCCCCGAGGCCGCGCCGTGGGCGCGCCTTGGCGATCGCCGCGGTGGTCGTGGTTCTCGCCGTCGTCGCCGGGGTCCTGGTCGTAGTGCTGCGCGACGACGGCGCGGGGCCGGCGGCGGGTATCCGGGCCGCCGACGTGCTGACCGAGCGTCAGTTGGCGCTCGTCCGCAAAGCCGTCCCCGACCCGAAGTGCGACGCCGGTGCCGGACAGGCCGCGGGCAACCCGCCGTTGGTCGCGCTCGATGTGATGCGTGTGGACGGCACGTGCCTGACGATCGCCACCGAATACCTGCCCGCCGACCGGGTCGCCGCGCGCCGCGCCGAACTTGCGAAAGACCCCTCCGTCGTGGAGTCCGCGGTCGCACCCGTGACGACGACCGACGCCACGCCGCTGCTGCCCGCCGTCGAAGACCACCGCGACGACCAGTGGCCGCTGGACATCCTCGGCGTACCGAAGGGCGCGGACCGGATGCCGTGGCCGGACGGCACGGGTGCGGTGGTCGCCGTCCTCGACACCGGGATCGACTCCGCCCATCCCGACCTGGCCGGCGCGGTGATCGCCCGCCGCGACTACCCCGGCCAAGGCGTGCCGGACCCGGGCGGGCACGGCACGCATGTGGCCGGCATCGTCGCCGGCCGCAGCGGCAACGGCGGCATCACCGGCGTCGCCCCCGCGGTGTCGCTGCTCGACGTGCCGGTCCGGCTGAAGGACGCGAACGACGCCGGTCCTTCGTGGTTCGTCGGCCTGCCCTGGGCGGTCAACCACGGCGCGGACGCGGTCAACATGTCGTTCGGCAGCGCGTATGCCGAGTACCGCAAGCCGGAGAACGAAGGCGCCCTCGCATTCGGTGCGGCAGTCGTCGAATTCGCGCACAACTCGCAGGTCGTGGTGGTGGCCTCCGGCGGCAACTGCGGCGGCGGCGCGACCACCCGGGACCCCGGCTGCGAGGCACGCGACCAGCGGCAGCTGCCCAGCGCCTACGACGACGTCGTGGCCGTGGGCGCGATCGGCCCCGACCGCGACCTCTCCGCCTTCTCGACCCGGAACGACGACATCGACCTCGTCGCGCCGGGCGGCAACCACGGCAACCGCCCGCCGAACATGTTCACCGGCAACGAAGTGCTCTCCGCCAAACCGGGCGGCGGCTTCGCCCGGATGGAAGGCACATCGCAGGCGGCCCCGCACGTGGCCGCGGCCGCGGCGGTCGCCCGGTCGCTGCGGCCGGACGCCACCGCCGACGAGATCGCCGACGCGCTCGTCGGCACCGCCGACATGAACGGCATCGCGAAGGACGACCGCGGCAAGACCGGCTCCGGCCACGGGCTCCTGAACATCCCGGCCATGGTCGACCGGTTGCGCAGCGGCCCGACGGCTTCCCGGTCCGCGCCTGCTCCGGGCCCCGGGACATCCGGACCGCCGGGGGCGGCCGACGCCGCCGCGCGCACCCAGGCCGCGTACGTCCACGACGGCACGCTCTACGCCTTCGACGGCACCACCTCGAACCCGGTACGCCGCGCCGACCCGCAGTCCCCGCTGCGCTGGGTCGCCTGGTCGTCCGACCACAAGCTGCTCGTCGGCGCCGACGACAAGACGCTGTTCTCGTGGGCGGGGCCGGGCAGCCGGACCGTGGAGAAGCCGTGCGACTGGTGCGGCAATCCGCGGGAGACGCCGGCGCTCGTCGACGACGCGGTGATCGCCGACCCGCTGGCCGGAACACCCACTGCGGACCTCGTGATGCGGGTCTCCTACGACGGCACGCTCACCCGGTACAGCGCCCGGACCCTGGAGGAACTCGGCTCGGCACGCGCGGCGTTCCCCGACGGCGAGGCCGGCGACAAGTCGCTCCAGGGCACCGTCTCGGGAAAGCTGATCGTGCACGCGTCGGGCGGCGCGCACGCCTCGGAGCGGCTGTGGCTGGTGGACCCGGTGTCCGGGCAGGCCGGCGCGTTCCACGACGTCACCGGATCGGTGCTCGGCACCGCCGCGGTCTCCGCGGACGGCGGCAAGGTCGCGCTCGTCACCGGGTACGGCACCTGCGGTCGGCCGGACGGGATGTACGTCCTGGCCGGGAGCGACCTGCGGGAGATGGCCAAGCCGACCCCGCCCCCGGGCGTCATGGTCGACGAACTGTTCTTCAACGGCGGCACGCTGCTGGCGAGCATGGCGACCTACACGATGGCTCCGGGGACGCCGTGCGTGCGGCTCGCCTCGGCGGGCCTGTGGCAGCTGAACGGCACCACATGGCAGCGCGTCGACCCGTCCATGACCGCCGGGCGCCCGCTGGAAGGCCGCCCGGGGACGTTCCCGACCGGCTGGCTCACCGTCCGCGGCACCGCGGGCGCCGTCGAACCGGCCGCCGCCATCGACCTCGACAAGGGCGACCTGGGCACCGTCCAAGGCCGTGTCTGGGCAACGCCCACCCGCACGGAGGTGCCGATTCCGCCCCCGCGCTGACGCGATGGGCCGGGTCGCGCGCCGACGGTCGACGGCGGCTTCGCCGCTCGTCGCCGGCGCTTCCGCGCACGCGAAAACGGTCCGGCCGGCACTCGCCGACCGGACCGTCGTTTCAGGGCCTGGGACCGCCGCCGGTGGCTCCGGCGGCGGTCCGCTGGTCACGCCCGAGGGGTCACGCGGGGGTGCCGCCCGAGTTGCGGCGCCGGCTCCAGAGCAGGGCACCGGCTCCGCCGACCAGCAGCGCGCCGGCGGAAACGCCCACGATCAGGGAGGTGTTGCTGTCCCCACCGGTCTGCGCGAGGGAGGCCGGGGCGATGTCCGTGACCGGCGGCACCTCGGGCTTGCCCTGCGGCGGCGTCGTCTCGCCGCCGCCCGCGGCGGGTGCGGTGGTGCTGCTCGTCGGCTTGACCGTCGCGGGCGCCGACGTGGTGGCCGGCGCGGACGTGGTGGGCGCCTCGGTCGGCGGCTTCGACGTGGCCGGGGCCGTCGTCGGCGGCTTGGCGGTGGTCGGCGGGGTGGTGGGAGTCTCGCACTTCTCACCGCCGTTCCACGCGGTGATCAGGTCGTTCGGGAAGACCCCGTTCGGGTATTTCGGGAGCGGGTTCTCGGTGCCGTCGAACTTCTTGCCGTTCCCGTACAGGTCGACCTGGCCGAAGCACTTGGGCACGAACGCGCTCACGTCGAGCGTGTCCTCGCGCTGGTCCCGGCTGAGCTTGGTGGTGTCCCAGCCCAGGAAGGTCTGCTTGCCCGACTTCGCCCAGGTCGGGCCCTCGGTGCTGTAGGAGGCCAGCGAGACCGCGTATTCGCACGTGTTCTCGACCGGCGTCTTGAGACGCACCTTGATCTTCGTCACCAGCGCATCGTCCATGCGGCCGGCGGTGGTCCACGTCTTGCCGTCGTTCAGGGAGTACTCGATTGCGGCCTTGCCGCAGCGTTCGCCGCCGCTCGCGAAAGCGGCGCCGCTCGCGACGACGGGGAGGGCGACGCCGACGGCGCCGACGCCGACCGCGCTCGCTATGAACTTCTTCATGCCTTGTCGCACAGGACACTCCGGATGTTCGGCACGACTGCCGAGGTTGACGGATACCGTTCGCCCTTGGGGGAACCGGGGCTTCGGTCAGGCGCCGCGCATCGCTATCCGGCGACCGCGGCGCACAGGATTATGCCGCCTCCGAGGCATCGCCCGATCCGCAGGTGTTCGCGGACGGGATGTTGACCCTCCCGCCTCCGACACCTGGCAGCGCCGCATGACGTCCTCAAGCCCCAACTCCGGCGGAAGGCACAGCGCGACGTCAATCCTCGTCCCCGTACAGCCGCATGACGTCCTCGGGTGTGACGTTCGGCGGGAGAATCACATGCGCCCAATATCCCTCGTCCGCGAACACGACCTCGATTTCGTCCGGCACCAGCTTGCGGAACCAGGCCGCGAATTGCGCCACAAGCTCGTCGTCGCCGTCCAGCACGATCGCGTTGTGCCCCCGCTGCAGCCACCCTTCCACCGCGAGGTCCCGCTCCGCGTACGTCCAGGTGGCGTCGCGCACACCGCCCGGGCGCGCGTCCCCGATCGGGTCCACGACCGCCCGCGGCCATGCGCGGGCGAGCCGGTCCAGGAAGTCGCCGCGGTCGACCGACCAGCCGTCCGCGGGCGGTTCGAAGCCGCTGACATAACGAGGCATGGGACGACGTCTTTCAGGGGCCTTCGGGGAGCGCGGCGAGGGCGGCTGCCGCGCGGGATTCGAAGTGCGGGGCGCGGGCGGTCCGGGCGAGGGCGAGGGCGTCGGCGTAGTGCGCGGCGGCGGTGCCGGGGTCGCCGAGGTAGGCGGCGACATCGCCCAGGTATTGCGCGACCGGTGCGAGGGTGATCGATCCCGACACGGCCCCGGCGAGGTCGGCGCGGTGCGGCTCCAAGGCGGCGTACGCGGCCTTCGCCGCCTCGGGGAGATCCAGCGCGATCGCGATGCGGGTGCGCAGCGCATGGCACATGTGCGCGAAGAAGTCACGGGGAACCGGGGCGTCGGGCAGCCAGAACCGGCGTGCCTCGTCGAGGTCGCCCGCGGCTACCAAGGCCATGGCGAGCGGCTCGCGCTGTGTGAGCGGTGCCTGGGCGTGCATGGCCCGGAGCAGTGGGAGCAGTTCGGCGACGCCGCCGGCGGTCTCGCGGACGGCGAGGCGGCCGATGACCGCAAGGCCGAAGCCGCCGTGGCCGCCCTGCGCGTCCATGAGCCGTGCCAGTTCGCCGTATTCGTGCTCGGCGTCGGCGGCGTGTCCGGCCAGTGAGCAGCGCAGCGCGCGGGCCGCTTGGAGGGGCTGCGCGGCGCTGCCGAGCCGGTAGGTCCGGGCGGTCGCCTCGACTTGCGCGAGGTGCCGGTCGAATTCGTCGATACGCCCGCGGGCGGCGGCGGCCTGATAGGCGCTGTAGTGGCCGAGCACGAACATGTGCGGGCGTCCGTGCCGCCGGCCGGCGTCGAGGAGGCGCTCCGCGACGGCGCGGCGTTCGGCCACCGGTTCGGAATACGTGACGCGCAGCCGCGCCGCCCCCGCCAGCCCGATGAGGTCCGGGTCCCCCGATTCGGCGGCGAGGGCCTCGGCCGCCAAGGCGGCTTCCGGCATCGCCGGATCGCCGGCCGGTTCCAGTTCGTTGACCAGCGCGCACAGCAGCCGGCAGCGGTCGGACGGGTCTTGGACGTCGGCCAGCAGGCCGCGGATCTCGGCGATGAGCACCGGGTCGTGGTCCCGGTAGCGGCGGTGCATCCACGGTGTCGGCACACTCCAGGCGGTGACCGCCCGGGTGAGCAGGTCGCGGTCGCCCAGCGGCCGGGCGAGTTCCAGAGCCCGGTCGCGGGCCTGAATGGCACCTTGCGCATTGCCCCGCACACCTTCGGCCCGGCACAGCGCCACGAGCAGCGGGAGCCGGCCCGCGGGGTCGGCGGTCGCGGCGACGGCTTGCCGCCACAAGGCGGCGGCTTCGGCGAACGCCGACCTGCTCTCGGCCTGTTCGGCGGCGCGCACCGCGTGCGCGCGTGCCCTGTCGGCGTACGCGGGCCCCGCCGCGGCGTAGTGGCGGGCGAGCGCGGGGGAGTCGTCGGACCGCAGGCGTTCGAGGGCTTCCGCGACCTGGGCGTGCCGACGGGAGCGGCGGACCGGCGACGTCTGCCGGTACAGCGCTTCCTGGACCAGCACGTGGTGGAAACGCAGCCGGTCGCCGTCGGCCTCGACGAGCCCGGCGACGTGCGCGGCATCAAGGGCGTCCAGCACGTCGTCCTCGGGGAGGCCGGACAATTCGGTGAGCAGGTCGACGTCGATGTCGCGCCCGGCGATGGCGGCCAGCCGCAGGACCACCGGGGCACCGGAAGGCAGCCGGGCCACCCGGTGCGCGACGACGTCGCGGATGCCCTGGGGCACGTCGTCGAGGCTGCCCTCCGCCGCCAGCACCCGGCCCAACTCCTGCGCGTAGAAAGGGTTCCCGTCGCATCGGGCGGCAGCCGCGGCCACCATCGCGGCATCCAGCGGCCGGTCCGCGGCGTGCCGGACGAGCACGGCGATGTCGGCATCGGGCAATGGGCCCAGGTCGATGCGCAGCGGCCGCCGGTCGGCCCACGCGGCGAGGACGGCGCGGAACGCGTCACCGGCCGCGGTCGCGCGGTAGGTCAGCAGCAGGCGGACGGGCACGTCGGCAAGCGCACCCAGAACGTGCGCCAGCATGCCGAGCGTGTCCTCGTCGGCGTGGTGCGCGTCGTCGACAACCAGGAGCAGAGGCTGCCGACGGGCCTCGGCGCCGAGAAACGCCGCCGCGGCCTGGTGGAGGCGGTAGCGGCGCGCCAGCGGGTCGGAAGCGTCGGCCGCGGCGCCCGCGTCGGGCGTTTCCGGCCCGAGAAGCGCGGAGAGGCCGGGAGTCGCCGCGTCGGCGCCGAGGGAGCGCAGGAGCGCGGGCCACGGGCCGAGGCCCGGGGCGCCTTCGACTTCGGGGCAGCGGCCCCAGGCGACCCGGCAACCGGCCGCGGCCGCCCGCGCGGACACCGCCTCCGCCAGCACCGTCTTCCCACACCCGGCCTCGCCGGTGAGCAGGCCGATACGGACAGCCGGGGACATCGCCGCGGGGGACACGGGACGGGGGCCGCCTACGGGCCCCCCGCCCCCGCCGAGCGCGAGGTCCGCAAGCGCGGCGAACGCGGTGTCGCGGC
Source organism: Yinghuangia aomiensis (assembly GCF_039542225.1). Classification (NCBI taxonomy): domain Bacteria; kingdom Bacillati; phylum Actinomycetota; class Actinomycetes; order Kitasatosporales; family Streptomycetaceae; genus Yinghuangia; species Yinghuangia aomiensis. Next base: position 6,726 of record NZ_BAABHS010000059.1, read on the forward strand.
CCACGAGCCACGGCTCCGGAACGGAAGGAACCCGCGGTGCGGTGTCCGCGGACACCGGCGGCACATCGGGGGCCAAGGACGGCGGAACGTCGGGCGCGTCCGCGGGCCGCCAGTCCAGATCCGGAGCATGGGCCAGGACCGCGGCTTCCACGGCACGCAGCACCGGCCCGGGCTCCACCCCCAGCTCGTCGGCCAAGACCGCCCGGCAACGGCGCAGCGCGGCCAACGCATCACCCTGGCGCCCCGCCCGGTACAGCGCCAGCACGAGCAGCCGCCAGCGCTCCTCGCGCAGCGGCTCCGCATCCGCCATCTCCGTCAACTCCGGTACCAGCAGAGCTGACTCGCCCTCGGCAAGCCGCGCCTCGGCGACCGCTTCACGGGCCAGCAGACGCAGCTCCGCCAGCCGGGCCGACTCCGCTGCGGCCCACGGGTGGTCGGGGCAATCCGCATACGCATCGCCGCGCCACAGGCCCAGCGCCGCGGTCAGCGCGACCCGCGTCGGCCCCGGGGACGCCGCGGCCCGCCCAGCCCAGTGCGCCACGGTATCCGCGAAGCACCACGCGTCCACGGCCTCCGGGCCGGCGAGAAGCACGTAACCGGGGGCCCGGCTGGCGATGAGGCCCCCGCGGGAACGGGCCGGCCGGTCCGGCTCCAGCGCCCGCCGCAACCGTGACACGTAGGCGTGGAGCGTTTCCAAGGCCCGGGCAGGCGGGCTGTCCCCCCACAGCGCATCGACCAACCGCTGCGCCGAGACGACGTCCCCGCGTGCCGCGACGAGCATCGCGAGGACCGCGCGCTGGCGCCGCCCGCCGAGATCCAGCGGCACACCGTCCCGCCGAGCCCACACCGGCCCGAACACGCCCATCCGCAGCCCGGAATCACCGACCGCCACCGTGCACCCCCACCCCGCGCCCACCCCCGAGCGCGTCGACAATAGCGCCGCCCCGCCCCGCCCACCTGCGATGCAAGCAACCTGCAAGACCACCGCAAGGCGCCCGCAACCGACCCGCATGGCGCGGCACGCACCGTGGATCCCACACCGGCCGCCGAGGCCGCCCGACCGGGGGGTACCCATGAGCACCGCATCCGAGACCGACCGGCACGTCGAACCCGACCTGACCGCCTTCCTCATGGCGCACGCGGGATTCCGCACCGAGTTCGGCCTCCTCGCCGAGGTCGTCGAACGGCCGCGGGACGAGGCACACCGGGCGCTGATCGAGGACCAGATCACCTTCGTCGTGTCCTACCTGCATCACCACCACCACGAGGAAGACACCTTCCTCTGGCCGCTGATCGTGAGCAGGGCGCCGCAGACCGCCGCACTGCTCGACGTCCTCACCGAACAGCACGAGGAGATCGACCCGCACGTCACCGCCGCCGCGGACCGCACCCGCCCGGCCGCCGAACGCGCCGCCGCCATGCGCCGCCTGCACGACGCGCTGGGACGGCACCTCGACGACGAGGAGCGCATCGCCGTCCCGCTGATCCGGACGCACATCACCGCCGCGGAGTGGAATTCACACGGCGAGGAGGTGATCCGCTCCTTCGGACGCAAGAGCATCCCGATGCTGTTCGGCTGGGTGTGCGCCGCGTCCGACTCGGCGGCGGTGCGCCGCAGCGCCGACCAACACCCGCTCCCTGTACGCCTGTTGTTCCGCTTCGTATGGTGGCCGAAGTACCACCGCCGGCACACCGCCCTGTACGGCCCCGGCCTGCGCCGCAGCCCGGACCGCGGCTGAGCGCACGCCGGGCCGCCGCGCTGGGGGAGGGAGACAGCGCGTCGGCCCGGCAGGCGCCTCCCGACCGCGGACACGCGTGAGGGCGGTGCGGGCCGTCCGGCCCGGCACCGCCCGCACCTCTCAGCGACGCGTATCCGGTTCAGCCCGTCGTGACCGCGAACGGCCCGTCGTTCGCGAAGACGCGCCTGGCGAAGTTCTCGCCGATGCGGCGGTGGCCTTCGGGGCTGGGGTGGATCGCATCCGGCAAGGGCAACTCGTCGTGGTCGCTCTCGCCGTAGAGGTCGAGTCCGTCGAGGTAGTGGAGGTGGGGGTCCTCGGCGGACCGCTGCCGGACGATGTCGGCGAGGACGTCGCGGATGACCGTGAGCGTGAGTCGTCCGGCGGCGGTCTCGGCCGGGTCGCCGGTGGCCTTGAACTTCAGGGTTCCACCGGAGAAGTCCGGCACGAGAGGTCCGGGCGTGTGCTCGTGCGTCGGACACAGGACGGGGGAGACCACGAGCAGCGGGGTGGTGGGGTGGCCCTCGCGGATGGTGTCGAGGAAGCCGTGGACGGCCGGGGCGAAGGCGCGCAGGCGCATGGCGTCGCTGTTGACGACGTTGATGCCGAGCTTGACGCTGATCAGGTCCGCGGGGGTGTCGCGCATCGCGCGGGCGGTGAACGGGTCGACCAGCGCGCTGCCGCCGAACCCGAGGTTGATCAGGTCCACATCGCCCAGCGAGGCGGCCAACGCGGGCCAGATGCTGCTGGGGAAAACGGCGTTGGATCCGTGGCTGATCGAGCTGCCGTGGTGCAGCCACACCCGGCGCCCCTGGTCCGGGACGGGCACGACCGGGGCGTCGGTGCGCAGGGCGATGACCTCGGTGATCTCCGTATGCGGGAGCCAGATCTCGATGTCCTTCTCGCCGGCGGGCAGTTCGCCGAAGCGGGCGGTGCCGGCCGGGCCCGGGGTGAATTCCGCAGTCTGGGCCTGCATGTCGGTGATGGTGCGGAGATTCCCGCCGTCCACCGTGGCCTGGGCGGTGAGGTGGCCGTCGACCAAGAGGTCGTAGACGCCGTCCGGCAGGGGCGGGACGCCCCGGTAGGCGCGTTTGGTGGGCAGGGTGTCCAGCCGGACGGTGGTGGCGCTGGTGCGGAAGGCCAGCCGGACACCGGAGGGCTGGGCCTCGGCCGCGGCCAGCAGGTCGTCGGGGATCTGGCGGCGCGCCCGGGCGGGCAGCCGGTGCGGCAGCAGGCCGTGGGCGGTCTCTTCCACGTCGAGGTGCCCGCGCAGGAAGTCGGCGGTGACGGGGGTGGTGATCAGGTTCTCTTCGGTGCTCACTGGCTCAAGCCTTCTGCTTCCGGGGTGGGGCGGCCGGTCAGCGGGTGGGCCGGCTTCGCAGGGCGGTGTCGAGGCAGTCCAGGGTCCAGGCCCAGGACTGCTCGGCGGCGACGTCCGTGTGGTCGAAAGCGCCGGCCGCCTCCAAGGAGGCATAGCCGTGGAACACGCTGCCCAGCATGCGGACCGCGTGCGTCTGGTCCGGCTCGGGCAGGTCGTAGCCGCGCAGGATCGCCCGGGTCATCTGCGCGTGCCGGACGCCCGCGCCGGCGGCGGCGGTCTGCGGATCGAGCCGGTACCGCGCGGCTTCGTACCGGCCGGGGTACGCACGGGCGTAGTCCCGGTAGGCGTTCGCGAATGCCGTCAGCGCGTCCTTGCCCGCGCGCCCGGCCACCGCGTCCGCGACCCGGTCGGCGAGTTCCTCCAGCGCGAACAGCGCGATCCGGGTCTTGAGTTCGTGGGAGTTCCGCACGTGCGCGTACAGGCTCGCCGGCTTCACGTCGAAACGCCGGGCAAGAGCGGACAGGGTCACCTGCTCGAAACCGGCCTCGTCGGCGAGTTCCACCCCGGCGAGCGTCAGCCGCGCGGGGCTCAGCCCTGCCCGAACCACAACCATCACCTACTCTCAGCTCTCCTATGACCAGTATGCATTTACCTACACTCTATAGGCAAATACTGAGGTGCCTAAGGAGCCGCCGTGCTCGCCGACCACACACCGGGATCATCGGTGGCGCGAGCGGGGCGGGCCGCGCGACCGTCGATGCCACGGCCGGTCGCCGAACGTCGCCTTCCCGACAGCAGGTGCGCCAGGCGACGCGAGGCAAACACCCCGGGCCGGGTGGGTCAGTGGTCCCGGTTTGCGGTCCAGGCCGGCAGGTGCTCGAAGAACGCCACGGCGTCCGCCCGCCAGCGCCCGTGCCAGGTGGCCGCGACCTCTGCCGCCCTGTGGGCATGCCGGTCGGCTTCGGCCTGGACCGACCGGTCGACGCCGTGCCGGCGGGCGATGCGGCGGACCCGGTCGATGGCGTCCTCGTCGCTTCTGGCATTGCCCAAGACGCTTTCCAGATAGCCGAGTTCGGAGGGTTTCGCGGCGGCCAGAAGCTCGCGGACGGCGTAGCTGCGACGGCCGGACCTGATGTCGGCCCCGAGCGGCTTGTCCACGGTGCCGGGGTCGCCGAACAGGTCGAGCCAGTCGTCGCGGAGCTGGTTGGCGATGCCGAGCGCGGAGGCGTAGCGGCGCAGTTCGCCGTCGTACGGTGCCGGATCGACGCCCGCGGCGAGCAGCCCGAGGCGCAGCGGCGCAAGCACGGAGTACCGGGTGGACTTGAACTCGGTGACCGCGTGCAGCAGGTCCAGGTCGGGCGCCGGGCCGAAGTCGCGTTCCAGGTCGAGGAACTGCCCGAGCACCGCGGCGGCGCCGACGTCGGCCTGCACGGCGGCCATCGCCGCGGCCCGGTCCGGCGGCAGTCCGGAACCCAGCAGCACGCGCTGCGCGAGGAACGCCGCAAGGTCGCCGGCCAGAACGGCCAAGGCCAGGGCGGTGTCCTGCCGGTCCGGGAACCGGTCGCGGTAGGCGTAGTAGACCGACCGGCCGCCGCGGCGCATCGGCGAGTCGTCGATGATGTCGTCGTGGATCAGGCCGTGGGCTTGCAGGAGTTCGATGCTGATGGCGGCCTCGTCGAGGCCCGGCACCGGCTCGTCGGCGACCAAGGCCGCGGCCTCCTGGAGGAGGGCGACGCGCAGGCGCTTCCCGCCGCGCATCGCCATGTCCCGGAGAAGCGCGAGCGCATCCTGGGGGAACTGCCCGCGCGGCGGGAGTTCGAGCGCGCCGCCCGTGGGGACGGTCAGAGAGTCGAAGTACGCCGCGAATCGGGCGTCGAACCGGCGCTGATGCCCGGCCGCACGCCGCCGGGCTGCAGTGATCGTGTCGTTCACCGGTCCAGCTTTCCAGTGGTCGGGTCGTAGGCGGCGCCCGGACCGGGCGCCGTGCGGCGAAGCCCTCGGCGAGATGGTTCCGCGGCCGACTGGGCCAGGGGCCACGACGACCGGCCCGCCCGCCGGAAACAGGCCGCGGACCTGCTCGCCGCCCCACCCCGGCCTCACCGCCGACTCGGTGCACGCGGCTGCCGCCGCAGCCGCCCCCGATACGCTCGCCGGCCTGCCGGCCGCGGATCCGGCGTCGGCCACCGCCAAGGGCGGACCGTTCGGCTGGGAGCCGATCCGGGCATCACCCGTTCGTGCCTAGCGACCGATATGCACGGCACCTTGCGGCTGTCAATCCGGCGCCGGGAACGCCACCAGGATGCAGGCGGCAAGATCACGAGAAACCATGGGAGTGATGTGGTGTCGGCCGTGGCCTGAAGCCCACAGCGGGGGATCCCGCGTTGCCGGGCGCGTGCCGGCCTTCCCGACAGCAAGGAACCCACCATGTCCGCACAACCCGTACAACCCGCACAACACGCGGAACACAAGCGCAGGGGCGTCACCGCGAAGCTTGTGGTGGCCGTGCTGCTCACGGCCGTCGCGCTCATATTCATCTTCCAGAACACCGGGTCCCAGGAGGTCCACTTCCTGGGCTGGTACTTCTCCATGGCCACCTGGCTCTGGATCCTGGTGATCTTCCTCCTGGGGGCCGTGGTCGGCTCGATCTTCCCCTGGCTCCGGTCGCGCAGACGCTGAGCGACCCGAGGTGTCCCCGCAGGGCTGAAGGCGCGAACGCCGCCCTGCCCGCAGGCCCCGAACCCGAGACCCGTCCCGCACGGGCGTATGGCGATGCCCGCAAGGCCCGAACCCGCCCCGCAGCGGGCCTATAGCCATGCCTGCGCCCGTCCTCCCCGTACGCCGCCGTCCGGGCGAACCGGCCTGCCGTAAGCGGCGATTGGGGCACACGGGTGAGGGATTCGGCATACGGGGGATCCCGGGGCCTGTCACCGCGACGGCCGGTGTCTCGGCTGATATGAAGTTGTCTGGGCGTTTTGTCCCAAGCTCTCGTGTCTGAGGAGGCATCCTCATGGGTGCTGCAGCGACCACCGCCTCCGATACCGACGTGGTGCACATTCTGTGGATCAACGCCGGACTCAGCTGTGACGGCGACTCGGTGTCACTGACCGCCGCGATGCAGCCGAGCATCGAGGAGATCGTCACCGGCGCGCTGCCAGGCCTGCCGCCGATCGCGGTGCACTGGCCGCTGATCGACTTCGAATGCGGCCCCGTCCAGGGCGCCGACAACTTCGTCGAGTGGTTCTTCAAGGCCGACCGCGGCGAACTGGAGCCGTTCGTCCTCGTGGTCGAAGGCTCGATCCCCAACGAGTCGATCAAGCCCGAGGGCTACTGGTGCGGGTTCGGCGACGACCCGGAGACCGGCCAGCCGATCACCACCAGCGAGTGGCTGGACCGGCTCGCCCCCAAGGCGACCGCGGTCGTCGCGATCGGCACGTGCGCGACGTACGGCGGCATCCACGCCATGGAGGGCAACCCGACCGGCGCCATGGGCGTCCCGGACTACCTCGGCTGGGACTGGACGTCGAAGGCCGGCCTGCCGATCGTGTGCGTGCCCGGCTGCCCGATCCAGCCGGACAACTTCGCCGAGACGCTGACCTACCTGCTGTACCAGCTCGCCGGGTCGGCGCCGATGATCCCGCTCGACGACAAGCTGCGTCCGCGCTGGCTGTTCGGGGCCACCGTGCACGAGGGCTGCGACCGCGGCGGCTACTACGAGCAGGGCCAGTTCGCCGACGAGTACGGCACGCCGGAATGCCTGGTCCGGCTCGGCTGCTGGGGCCCGGTGGTCAAGTGCAATGTGCCCAAGCGCGGCTGGATCAACGGCGTCGGCGGCTGCCCCAACGTGGGCGGCATCTGCATCGCCTGCACGATGCCCGGCTTCCCGGACAAGTTCATGCCCTTCATGGACGCGCCGCCCGGATCGATCGTGTCGACCGACGCCAGCTCGGCGTACGGCGCGGTCATCCGCCGCCTGCGCTCGATGACCCTCAAGACCGTCGACAAGGAACCCAAGTGGCGGCACACCGGCGAGCGCATCACGACCGGCTACCGCCCACCTTGGTGACCGCCCCGGCGACCGCCGCCACGCACGCAGCCGTGGCGGCGGTCGCCGCATACCCGAGCCATCTCGCGCACCCGAAGCACTCCGCGGACCCCACCGGCTCCGCACGCTGACACCTCCCGGCACGAAAGGCAGCACGAACGCAATGGCACCGACGACCACGGCCGGGGACGGCAGCGGCCTTGTCGAGATGTCCTGGGATCCGATCACCCGGATCGTGGGCAGCCTCGGCATCCACACCAAGATCGACTTCAAGCAGAAGAAGGTCGCCGAGTGCTACAGCACTTCGTCGGTCTTCCGCGGCTACAGCGTCTTCATGCGCGGCAAGGACCCGCGCGACGCGCACTTCATCACCAGCCGCATCTGCGGCATCTGCGGCGACAACCACGCCACGTGCTCGGTGTACGCGCAGAACATGGCGTACGGCGTGAAGCCCCCGCACCTCGGCGAGTGGATCATCAACCTCGGCGAGGCCGCCGAGTACATGTTCGACCACAACATCTTCCAGGAGAACCTGGTCGGGGTCGACTACTGCGAGCGCATGGTCCGCGAGACAAACCCCGGCGTGCTGGAGCAGGCAGAGCGCACCGAGGCGCCGCACGCCGCCGAGCACGGCTACCGCACCATCGCCGACATCATGCGCTCGCTCAACCCCATCGAGGGCGAGTTCTACCGCGAGGCGCTGCAGGTAAGCCGCTACACGCGCGAGATGTTCTGCCTGATGGAGGGGCGGCACGTCCACCCGTCCACGCTGTACCCGGGCGGTGTCGGCACGGTCGCGTCCGTGCAGTTGTTCACCGACTACCTCACGCGCCTGATGCGGTACGTCGAGTTCATGAAGAAGGTCGTCCCGCTGCACGACGACCTGTTCGACTTCTTCTACCAGGCGCTGCCCGGGTACGAGGAGGTCGGCCGCCGCCGGATCCTGCTCGGCTGCTGGGGCAGCCTCAACGACCCGGACCACTGCGACTTCACCTACGCGAACATGACCGACTGGGGCCGGCGCATGTTCGTCACCCCCGGCGTCATCGTGGACGGGAAGCTGGTCACCAACGACCTGACCCGCATCAACCTGGGCATCCGCATCCTGCTGGGCAGTTCGTACTACCAGGACTGGGAGGGCCAGGAGCAGTTCGTCACGCACGACCCGCTCGGCAACCCGGTCGACCCGCGGCACCCGTGGAACCAGCACACCATCCCGGCCCCGCAGAAGCGCAACTTCGACGACAAGTACAGCTGGGTCATGTCGCCGCGCTGGTTCGACGGCACCGATTACCTGGCGCTGGACACCGGCGGCGGCCCGATCGCGCGCCTGTGGTCGACGGCGCTGTCCGGGCTGGTCGACATCGGGTACATCAAGGCGACCGGGCACAGCGTGCAGATCAACCTGCCGAAGTCGATGACCAAGCCCGAGGTCACGTTCGAGTGGAAGATCCCGCAGTGGAGCAACGCCATCGAACGCAACCGGGCGCGCACCTACTTCCAGGCGTACGCGGCCGCGGCCGCACTGCACTTCGCGGAGAAGGCGCTCGCCGAGGTCCGCGCCGGGCGCAGCCAGACCTGGGAGCGGTTCGAGGTTCCGGACGAGAGCATCGGCTGCGGCTTCACCGAGGCGGTGCGCGGTGTGCTGTCGCACCACATGGTGATCCGCGACGGCAAGATCGCGAACTACCACCCGTACCCGCCCACGCCGTGGAACGCGAGCGTGCGCGACAGCTACGGGACTCCGGGGCCGTACGAGGACGCGGTGCAGAACACCCCGATCTTCGAGGAGAACAGCCCGGAGAACTTCAAGGGCATCGACATCATGCGCGCCGTGCGCAGCTTCGACCCGTGCCTGCCGTGCGGCGTGCACATGTACGTCGGCAACGGCCGCACGCACAAGCAGCTCCACGTCCCCACCGGCCTCAGCGGACTCGGCGGATGACGGCCGAGCAGACGGGTCTCCGGGTCCAGGAGGCCCTGGACCGGCTGACCGGCACCGGGGCCCAGGCCGCCGCCGAGGACCTGGTGCGCGAGATGATGGCGTTCTACGGCGAAGGCCTGGCGGCGGTCGTCCGGCTGCTGCCGGGCGACGCGCTGGAACCGCTGCTGGACGACCCGACGGTGGCCGGGCTGCTGGTGCTGCACGACCTGCACCCCGAGGACGTCGCCGCCCGGATCACCCGGGCGATCTCGGCGCTTCCCGAACAGTCCTTGGACATCGCGGAGTTCGATGCCGACACCGGCGTTCTGCGGCTGCGCCGGCGGGGCGGCGGCGAGGGCGGGTGCGGCTGCGGCGGCGCGGCGGAGCGCGAGGCCGTCGAAGGCGTCCTCGCGTGCCATGCGCCGGAGGTGGCCTCCGTCGAGGTCGCCGAGCCGCCGAAGCTGCTGCAGATCGGCGTCCGGCCGCCGGAGCCGGCGCGCCGCGGCGAACCCGTGGACGCCGCACACCGTGCCGTGGAGAGCGCTCGGTGAGCGGCAGCTCTCCCGGCTCGGGGGCCGCGCTCCTGCGCCGGCTGCGCACCCCCGCGGCACCCCCGCACGACGCCTGCGCCTTGTGTGGAGTCCAACTACCCTCCGAGCACCGGCACTTGGCCGACGTCGAGCGCCGGGCCCTGGCCTGCTGCTGCGGCGCCTGCGCGATGCTCTTCGACCGGCCGGGCGCGGCCGGCGGGCGGTTCCGCTCGCTGCCGAACCGCGTCCTGGTCGACCCCGACCACCGTCTCGACACCGCCGTCTGGGCCGCGCTCGGCATTCCGGTGGGGACCGCGTTCGTCCTGCGCGACGCCGCGCAGGACCGCGCCGTCCTGTTCTACCCCAGCCCCGCCGGGGCCACCGAAAGCCAAGCCGACGACGACGCCTGGCGGAACCTGCGACAGGCCACGCGCCTGGCCGGGCTGCTGGAACCCTCCGTCGAGGCGCTGCTGCTGCGCCGCGACGGCGACCGGGTCGACTGCTACCTCGTGCCTGTCGACGCCTGCTACGAACTCGTCGGCCGCATGCGGCTGCACTGGCACGGCTTCGACGGCGGCTCCGTCGCCCGCTCCGAACTCGACGCGTTCTTCGGCCGGCTGGCCGACCGCGCCCACCAACTCGCCGCTCGGGAGTCCGCGTGACCGGCGTTTCCTTCGCGTGCACCGAGGTGCGCGCAGATCCGTACGCGGCCGGGCCCACCCTGGTGTTCCGGCTGCGCATCACCGCATCCGAGGGCGAGCGCGTGCATGCGCTGGCGCTGCGCTGCCAGTTGCGCATCGAACCGGCACGGCGTTCCTACTCGGACACCGAAGGTGCGGGACTGGGGGACTTGTTCGGCGAGCGCTCGCGCTGGGCGACCTCGATGAACCCGGTGCAGTTCGCGCAGGTTTCGCTGATGGTCCCGTCGTTCACCGGCGAGACCGACATCGACATGCCGGTGCCGTGCACGTACGACATGGACATCGCCTCGACGCGCTACCTGCGGGCCCTGGAGGTCGGCGACGCGTCGCTGCTCCTGCTGTTCTCCGGCACGGTCTTCTCCGGTCCGGCCGGATTCCAGGTCGCGCCCGTCGGCTGGGACCAGGAAGCGCGCGTCCGCATGCCGGTGAAGGTGTGGCGCGACATGATGGAGCAGCACTTCCCCGGCTGCGGCTGGGTGCGGCTGCCGGCCGACGTGATGGACGCACTGATGGCCTACCGCTCGCGCCGCGCGCTCCCGACGGTGGAGGCGGCCGTGTGCGAACTGGTCGAGGCGAACGCCCGGTGACCGCCCCCGTGCTGCCGGCCGATGTCGAGGAACGCTTCGCCGCGGCCCGCCAGATCGCCGACGCGGTGCTCTTCGAGGGCTACGTCCTCTACCCCTACCGCGCCTCCGCGGCGAAGAACCGGCTGCGCTGGCAGTTCGGCGTCCTGGTCCCGCCCGGCTACGGCGTCGACCGGGCCGAGCACGCGTACCAGCGCACCGAATGCCTCGTCGAACCGCGCGGCGCGGACGCGCGTCTCGCCGTCGAGCTGCGGTTCCTGCGCACCCGGCGGCGCACCGTGCAACGCGCCGCCGAGGACGGCACGTTCGGTCCCGCCGAGGCGCTCGAGCTGCGGGACCGGCGCCTGGTTCCGTGGGACGAGGGCGTCGAGGAACGCGTCGTCGTCGACGTACCGGTGGCCGATCTGCGCGGAGACGGCATCGAGCACCCCTTCTCGCTCGCGGCCGCCGACGACGAGGAAGCGGTGCACGAGGACGGCGTTCTCGTCGGCCGTCTGCTGTACCGACGTGAGCGTGTCGAAGGCGTCATCCGCCTCAGCGCCACGGAAGTACCCGGCCCGTACGCGGCCTTGCGGCTGTCGGCGGTGGTCGCCAACACCTCCGCATGGGCTCCGCACGACGGCGCGGAGCGCGACGACGCGCTCGCGCACTCCCTCATCTCCGCCCACGTGCTGCTGGGCCTGGCGCCCGGCTCGTTCGTGTCCGTCACCGACCCGCCCGAGTGGGCCATGGCCGCCGTCGCGGAGTGCCGCAACGAGCACTGCTGGCCGGTGCTCGTGGACGGACCGGGACGCGACGACGTCATGCTCGCCTCGCCCATCATCCTCGAGGACCGCCCGCAGGTGGCGCCGGAGAGTCCCGGCGTGCTCTACGACGCCACCGAGATCGACGAGATCCTCGCCCTGCGCACCGCGGCGCTGACCGACGAGGAGAAGCGCGAGGCACGCGGCACCGACGCGCGCGCCGGCGCGGTCGTGGACCTCGCCGACTCCCTCCCGCCCGAGGTGCTGGACCGGCTGCACGGCGCCGTCCGGGCGCTGCGCGAGGTCACCGACACCCGGGCGGCCGCGACCGAACGGCCGGAGACCCCGTGGTGGGACCCGGGGGGCGACCCCCATGTGGACCCCGAGACCGACCACGTGGTGGTCGACGGCGTACACGTGGCCGCGGGCAGCCGGGTGGTCTTGCGCCCGGGGCAGCGGCGCACCGACGCGCAGGACGCGTTCCTGCACGGGCGGACCGCGCTGGTCGAGGCCGTCCTGCACGACGTGGACGGCGCGGTGCACGTCGCGGTGACCGTCGACGGCGACCCGGGCGCCGACCTGTGGCGCGCCCAGGGACGGTTCCGGTACTTCCAGCCCGACGAGATCGCGCCCGTACCGGAGGCCGCCGGATGAGTGCTTCCGCCACGCCCGGCCGCGTCCTGGTGGCCGGGATCGGCAACATCTTCCTGAGCGACGACGGTTTCGGCGTCGAGACGCTGCGCAGCGTGTCCGCGGGCGAACTGCCGGACCACGTCGAGGCCGTCGACTTCGGCGTGCGCGGCGTGCACCTCGCCTACCAGGTCCTCGAGGGCTACCACACGCTCATCCTTGTCGACGCGGCCGCGCGAGGCGGCCCGCCGGGCACCGTGTACCTGATCGAACCCGAGGCGGGCCCCGTGGAGTCCGCGGCCGACGAGCCGCTGCTCGACGGCCACCGCATGGGCCCGGACGCCGTCCTCGCCCTCCTCGGCACGCTCGCCGCCGGAACCGGCACCGAACCGCCCGCGCGGATTCTGGTCGTCGGCTGCGAACCCGAGTCCCTCGACGAGGGCATCGGCCTCAGCCCGGCCGTCGCGGCGGCCGTCGGCGAAGCCGCCGCCCTGGTCCGCCGGCTCCTGCACGGCGACGTACCGACCCCGGACACGCCGCGCGGCGACGTGTCGGCCGCGGAGACCGAAGCAGACAGAAAGGCAGCACCGTGCTGAAGAAACTCGTCGTCCTGAGCGTCGCCGCCGCGGCCGCCGTCGCCGTCGTCCGCAACCTCCCCGAGCTGAAGCGCTACCTCAAGATCCGCCAGATGTGAGCCCGCGTGCGTCCCCCTGCTGCGAACGGGTGGTGCTGCGGGCGTGGCGGACGCGTCGTGGGGGTCGGAGGGCGGGCGGGCGCCTCTAATAGACGCGTCCGCTCGCCGAACCGCCCAGGGAGTGAGGCCGATGCACGAGATGTCCGTCGCGCTGGCCCTGGTCGACCATGTCGCCGAGGCGGCCCGGGCCGACGGCCGGGAGCGCGCGCTGGCCGTGCACGTCCAGATCGGCGAGCTGGCGGGTGTGGTGGCGGACGCCTTGGACTTCGCGTTCGAGCTTGCGCGGGAGGGCACGCCGTTGGAGGGTGCCCGGCTGGTCGTCGAGACGGTGCCCGCCCGGGCACGGTGCCGCGACTGCGCGGCCGAGTTCGCGGTCGGGGCCCCGCCGGATCTGGCCTGCCGCTGCTGCGGCGGGACGAACGTCGAGTTGTCGCACGGACGCGAACTGCGGATCACCGCCGTCGAGTGGGCCGACGGGCCGGCGTACGCCGCGTCCGCGGACCGGAAGGGCTGAGCCATGTGCCGCACCCATGAGCTTCGGCTGGCACTGCTGGCCCGCAACGACGGAAGCGCCGCCGAGCTGCGGGAAGAGCTGGCGGCGCGCGGGACGGTGGTGGTCAATCTGCTGTCGAGCCCGGGGAGCGGCAAGACGGCGCTGTTGGAGGCCGAGCTGACCCGGGCGCGGGAGCGCGGCCTCGCGGTCGCCGCATTGACGGCGGACCTCGCGACGGAGAACGACGCGACGCGGCTGGCCCGGTCGGGAGTTCCGGTCAAACAGGTGCTCACCGATGGGCTGTGCCACCTGGAAGCGTCCATGCTGCGCGGCCAGTTGGACGGCTGGCTGACGGACGGCACACGGCTGGTGTTCGTGGAGAACGTCGGGAACCTGGTGTGCCCGGCCTCGTACGACCTCGGCGAACGGCTCCGCGTGGCGCTGATGTCGGTGACCGAGGGCGAGGACAAGCCGCTCAAATACCCCACGGCCTTCGGACTGGCGAACCTGGTGGTGGTGACGAAGGCGGATCTGGCCGCGGCGGCGGAATTCGACGAGGCGGCCTTCCTGGCGAACGTCCGGCGGGTGAATCCCGGTGTGGAGGTGGTGTTCACCTCGGCACGCAAGGGGCAAGGCGTCGGGGAACTGCTGCAGCGCGCCGTCGCGGTGGCGGAGGGAGCCGAACCGCACCACCCGGTGATGGCGAATGAGCCGGTGCCGCACACCGGCTGTACGGACGCGCGCGGCCACGAAGCCGACCACGTCCACGCGCCCTCCCGGCCGCGGCCGAACCTGGCGGTCGGGGAACTGTCTTGACGCTGAGTCAGGAGCGCGGCACGGCAGTCCGCGAGCGGCGCCGGGTGGTCGTCGGCGGTGTGGTGCAGGGCGTCGGCTTCCGCCCCTTCGTGTACGCACTCGCCACCGGTCTCGGGCTGGACGGGCACGTCACCAATACCGGTGACGGAGTCCTCGTGGAGATCGAAGGCCCGGCCGAGGTGCTGGACCTCTTCTGCACGCGCATCCGCTCCGAGGCCCCACCGTTGGCCCGCGTCGCGTCGGTGGTCGCCGAGCCGCTCACCCCGGTCGGCGCGGCGGGCTTCGCGATCGCCCCGACCGTCCAAGGGACCGCGCGTACGCTGTGCCCGCCCGACACCGCCACCTGCGCGGACTGCCTGGCCGAACTCGCCGATCCCGCCGACCGGCGGCACCGCCACCCCTTCATCACCTGCACCAACTGCGGGCCCCGCTACACGATCGTGACGGGACTCCCGTACGACCGCGCGGCCACCACGATGGCCGGCTTCGCGATGTGCCCGGACTGCGCGCGCGAGTACGCCGACCCGGCCGACCGGCGCTTCCACGCCCAGCCGATCGCCTGCCACGCGTGCGGCCCCCGGCTGTCGCTCGTCGTACCGGACGCCTCCGTGCGGGAGGGAGACGCCGCGGTCGTCGCGGCCCGGGCGATGCTCGCCGACGGCGCGATCCTCGCGGTGAAGGGCATCGGCGGCTACCACCTCGCGTGCGATGCCAGGAACCCGGATGCCGTCGCCGGACTGCGGCGCCGGAAGAACCGCGGCGACAAGCCCTTCGCCGTTCTGGCCCGCGACCTCGACGAGATCGCCCCGTGGGTCGAGGCCGACGAGCCCGAACGGGCGCTGCTGACGGGCCCCGAGCGTCCCATCGTCCTGCTGCGCCGCCGGCACAGGACCGCCCCCGCGAGCCGCGACGCGCGTACGGCCGCAGCCCTCGACCACGTCGCGCCACGTTGCCCCGATCTGGGCGTCATGCTGCCGTACGCCCCCGTCCACCATCTGCTGCTCGGTCTCCCCGGCGATGCCCCGGGGCCGACCCTGCTGGTGCTGACCAGCGCGAACCTGTCCGGCGAACCGATCGTCACGGACGACGCCGAGGCCCTCGACAAGCTGGCGCCGCTGGTCGACGGGTGGCTCACGCACGACCGGCCCATCCATGTCCCCTGCGACGACTCGGTGCTGCGGGTGGTCGACGGCGCGCCGTCGCCGGTACGCCGCTCGCGCGGCTGGGCTCCGCTGCCCCTCGCGCTGCCGCTCCCGGTTGTCCCGTCGCTCGCGGTGGGCGGGGACCTCAAATGCGTGCTCGCCCTGGCCGAGGGCGAACGCGCCTGGCTGTCCGGCCACATCGGCGACATGGACGACCTCGCGACGCTGCGCGCGTTCGACCGCGCGGTGGAGCAACTCGGCGCCGTCACCGGCGTCGTCCCCGAACGCGTGGTCGCCGACCTGCACCCGCGCTACCGCTCCGCGCAGCGGGCGCAGCGCCACGCCGGCGAAGGCCTCGTGCGCGGAGTCCAGCACCACCACGCGCACATCGCGTCCGTCATGGCCGAGAACGGGCTGGACGGCCGCTCCCCGGTCGTCGGTGTCGCCTTCGACGGCACCGGGTACGGCACGGACGGCGCCGTGTGGGGCGGCGAGATCCTGGTGGCGGACTACGCGGGCTTCGACCGCTTCGCGCACGTGGCATATGTCCCGCTCCCGGGCGGCGACGCGGCGGTGCGGCGGCCGTACCGGATGGCCCTGGCGCACCTGTACGCCGCGGGCCTCGACTGGGCCCCCGACCTGCCCTGCGTGCAAGCCTGTCCGGCCGATGAACTCGTGCTGCTGAGACAGCAGTTGGACCTCAATCTCCATTGCGTGCCGACGTCGAGCATGGGACGCCTCTTCGACGCCGTCTCCTCGCTCGCCGGGGTCTGCCACCACAGCGAGTACGAGGCCCAGGCGGCGATCGAGCTGGAGGCGGCGGCGCTGCGCAACGGCGCCGGGGAACGCGGCGCCGACGGCGCCGCGGACGGCTACCGCTTCGAACTCCGCTATGCGGAAACCCCGTTGAGTGCCGATCCCGGGCCGCTGCTGGCCGCCGTCGCGGCGGACGTACGCGCGGGCGCGAGAACCGGCGAGATCGCGACGCGGTTCCACACGGCCGTCGCGGACCTGGTGGTCCGCGTCTGCCGGGCCGCCCGTGAACGGTACGGGACCTCGACGGCCGCGCTGTCCGGCGGCGTCTTCGGCAACGCGGTCCTGGCGTCCGCCTGCGCGCGCGTGCTGCGCGCGGACGGGTTCACGGTGGTGCGGCACCGGGCTGTCCCGCCGAACGACGGAGGACTGGCACTCGGCCAGTTGATGGTGGCGGCCCGCGCGGCCGCCGACGAGGAGGAAAGCCCATGTGCCTGGCAGTGCCCGGCAGGGTGAAGCGGATCCTGGAGCGGGACGACGGCACCCGCATGGCGGTGATGGACTTCGGCGGCGTCGAGAAGGACGTCTGCCTGGAGTACCTGCCGGACCTCCAAGTCGACGAGTACGCGATCGTGCACGTCGGTTTCGCGCTGCAGCGCCTCGACGAGGAGTCGGCGCGCAAGACCCTGGGACTCTTCGAGGAACTGGGCTTGCTGCAGGAAGAGTTCGGCGATCCGTGGGAGGCGGCCGAGGCCGCCGGCCCGGCCCTGGAGTGGGCCGCGGCGGATGCGGTGGCGGCGGCAGAGGGCGCGGGTGCGGCATCGGCCGCGGCGGCGGGTGCGGAGGCGGACCGGTGAAGTACCTTGCGGAGTTTCAGAATCCCGACCTCGCCAAGGGCCTCCTGGATGACATCCGGGCCACGGTCACCCGGCCGTGGGCCCTCATGGAGGTGTGCGGCGGCCAGACGCACACGATCATCCGGCACGGCATCGACCAGTTGCTGCCGGACGAGGTCGAGCTGATCCACGGCCCGGGCTGCCCGGTGTGCGTGACGCCGCTCGAAGTCATCGACAAGGCCATGGAGATCGCGTCGCGGCCGGAGGTGATCTTCTGCTCGTTCGGTGACATGCTGCGCGTGCCGGGCACCGACCGCGACCTGTTCCGGGTGCGCGGCGAGGGCGGCGACGTGCGGGTCGTGTACTCGCCGTTGGACGCGCTGGACATCGCGCGGGAGAACCCGCACCGCGAGGTCGTGTTCTTCGGCATCGGGTTCGAGACCACGGCGCCGCCCAACGCGATGGCGGTCCACCAGGCCCGCAAGCAGGACATCCGCAACTTCAGCATGCTGGTCTCGCACGTGCGGGTGCCGCCGGCCATCGAGGCGATCATGACCTCGGCGGAGTGCCGCGTCCAGGGCTTCCTGGCCGCGGGGCACGTGTGCAGTGTCATGGGCATGGAGGAGTACCCGGGGCTGGCCGAGAAGTTCCGGGTGCCGATCGTGGTCACCGGGTTCGAGCCGCTGGACATCCTCGAAGGCGTGCGCCGGACCGTGCGGCAGTTGGAGCGCGGGGAGCACACCGTGGACAACGCGTACCCGCGCGCGGTCCGCCCCGAGGGCAATCCCGCGGCGCGCGCGATGCTCGAGGACGTCTTCGAAGTGACCGACCGGGCGTGGCGCGGCATCGGCGTGATCCCGCAGAGCGGCTGGCGGCTCGCCGACAAGTACCGCGACCAGGACGCCGAACACCGCTTCGACGTCACCGGGATCACCACGTGCGAGCCGAGCGCGTGCCGCAGCGGCGAGGTGCTGCAGGGGCTGCTCAAGCCGCACGAGTGCGAGGCGTTCGGCACGACCTGCACGCCGCGTACCCCGCTCGGCGCCACGATGGTGTCCAGCGAGGGTGCGTGCGCCGCGTACTACCTGTACCGGCGGCTCGGCACCCCGGCGGCGAACCGGGAGGCGAGCCCCGTTGGCTGACACCACGACAGGCACCGCGACCGGCACCACTACCGGCACCGCGTCCGTTCCTGGCACCGCGACCGTCCCCGGCGCCGCGCCGGCGCCGGATTTCTCCGGCTGGAGCTGCCCGGTCCCGCTG
The DNA here is from genome assembly GCF_039542225.1 of Yinghuangia aomiensis. Taxonomy (NCBI): domain Bacteria; kingdom Bacillati; phylum Actinomycetota; class Actinomycetes; order Kitasatosporales; family Streptomycetaceae; genus Yinghuangia; species Yinghuangia aomiensis. The sequence continues at coordinate 24,934 of NZ_BAABHS010000059.1, forward strand.
CGCGACCACCCCCGTGTGGTGATGGGCCACGGCGGCGGCGGCGCGATGTCCGCCGAACTGGTGGCCAACTTGTTCGCCCCGGCGTTCGGCGGCGCGACCCTGGCGGCGCTCGCCGACTCGGCAACCGTGGACCTCGGCGGTGCCCGGCTGGCGTTCTCCACCGACTCGTACGTCGTCCGGCCGCTGTTCTTCCCCGGCGGCTGCATCGGCGACCTCGCGGTCAACGGCACCGTGAACGACCTGGCCATGAGCGGGGCCCGGGCGGCGTACCTGTCGTGCGGGTTCATCCTCGAAGAGGGCGTCGAGACGGCCGTGGTCGGCCGGATCGCCGAGACCATGGGGGCGGCGGCGCGCGCGGCCGGGGTGGAGATCGTCACCGGCGACACCAAGGTCGTCGAGTCCGGGCGCGGCGACGGCGTGTACGTCAACACGGCCGGCATCGGGCTCGTCCCGGCCGGCGTCGACATCCGGCCGCAGCGCGCGGTGCCGGGCGACGTGGTCATCGTGAGCGGGGAGATCGGCCTGCACGGCGTGGCGATCATGAGCGTGCGCGAAGGCCTGGAGTTCGGCGCCCGGGTGGAGAGCGACTGCGCCGCGCTCGGCGGCCTGGTCGGGGCGATGCTCGCGGTCACGCCGGACATCCACGTCCTGCGCGACCCCACCCGCGGCGGGCTGGGCGCGGCGGTCAACGAGATCGCCGCGGCGGCGGGAGTCGGGGTCGCGCTGCGGGAACGCGCGATCCCCGTCCCGGACCAGGTCGCCAGCGCGTGCGCGATCCTCGGCCTGGACCCGATGTACGTCGCCAACGAGGGCAAGCTCGTCGCCTTCGTGCCGCGGGACCAGGCCGATGCCGTGCTGGCCGCGATGCGGGCTCATCCGCTCGGTGCCCGCGCCGCGGTCGTCGGCGAGTGCGTGGACGACCACCACGGCATGGTCGTGACCCGGACCGCCTTCGGCGGCACGCGCGTGGTCGACCTCCCGTTGGGGGAGCAACTCCCGCGGATCTGCTGAGCGCAAGCCCTTCGCGTGGAGCGCGATCACCAGGGGCGGTACGGCCGAGGCCGTACCGCCCCTGTGCGTGCGGGGCCGTCACACGTTGGCGTGGTTCGCCCGCATGGACGGCACGGGGGAAGCGGGGGAGGGCGGTGCGGGGTGGGTGTCGGCGGCCGTCCGGTCCGCCAGCGCCCGTGCGAACGCCGAGACGGCCGCGGACGCACGCACCGGACTGCCCGGCCAGACCAGGGCGAGTGCGGATTCCGGCAGACCGTCCACCGGCACGAAGGACAGGGCCCGCCGGGCGTGGTACTCCGCGGTGGTCTGGCACAGCAGCATCACGCCGCGGTTCGCCGCGACCGCCGTGAGCCCCTCCTGCAGGGTCCGCACGGCCGGGCCCCGCGGGATGTCCCGTCCCCGGGGCGTGCGCGCCGGGGCGTTCGCCCGCCGCCAGTAGTCGGGGGCCGGGCCCGCGAATCCGATCAGCTCGAATGCGGCGATGTCCTCGGCGTCGACCGACGCCCGGCCCGCGACGGGATGCCCGGCGGGCACCGCCAGGCTCTGCTGCCGACGGGAGAAGACCGGGCCGACCGCGATGCCGGGCTCCTCCGCGGGGAGCAGGACGATCGCCGCATCGACCTCGCCGCGGCGCACCTGTCCGAAGGGGTCGCTCAGCGGCACCTCGGTGATCTCCACGGTGCCGCCGGGGTGCCGGGACTCGAAGAGCGCGACCGCATCCATGACCTGGTCGTCGGCCGTCCCCTGGAAGCCGAGGCGCAGCACTCCGCCGCCCGCCGCCGCCCACCGGGCGTCGTCCACGGCGGCGTGCAGCGCCGTGTACGCGGGCGCCAGCGACGCGAGGAAGCGCCCGCCGAGCGGGGTCAGGCGCACGCGACGGCTCGTACGCTCGACCAGTTCGCCGCCGACGCGGCGTTCGAGTGCGCGGAGGAGCTGGCTGACCCGGCTCTGCGAGATGTACAGGCGTTCCCCGGCGCGCCCGAAGTGCAGTTCCTCGGCCAAGACCAGGAACGCCTCGATCTCCCGCATGTCGATGCCTTGGGCCACGGCGTCCCCTTCCTGGAGCCGCCGACCGGCGGCGCGGTCACGATCGATGAGCCGCGCTTATGGAAAGCATGAGAGATCGCCCGTTGTTCCTCCGCTCGGCTGCCGGTTGCCTGGGGGCATGGCTCTTGTCGATCAAGTCGGTGCATCCGTGGGCCGCGGCTGGTCCGCCGTCGCGGTCGTGGCCGCCGCCACGTTCACCGTGGTCACCTCCGAAATGCTGCCCGTCGGCCTGCTCAGCCCGATCGGCGCGTCGCTCGGCGTGACCGAGGGCACGGCCGGACTCGCGCTGACCGTGACCGGTCTGTCGGCGGCCGCCGCCGCGCCGTCCCTGGCCCCGCTGTTCGCACGCCACGACAGGCGGCGGCTCCTGTGCCTCCTCATGGCGCTGGTCGGTGCCGGCAACCTGCTGAGTGCGTGGGCGCCGGGATTCGCGGTGCTGACCGCGGCGCGGCTGCTGGTGGGCGTCGGCATGGGCGGGGTGTGGGCGCTCGCGGCGGGCATCGCGGTGCGTCTGGTTGCGGCGAAGTCCGTCGGTACCGCCACATCGCTCGTGTTCAGCGGCATCGCCGTGGCCTCGGTCCTGGGCGTGCCCGCCGGTGCGTACGTGGGGGAACTCCTCGGGTGGCGTGCCGCCTTCGTGGCGGCCGGGATACTCGGCCTGGGTGTCGCCGCGGCGCTTGCCGCGGTCCTCCCGCCGCTTCCTCCGGAGGCCGCGCGTCCGCGGTTGGCCGAGCCGCTCGCCGAGGGCCGGGTGCGGGTCGCCTTGGCGGTCGTCGCGCTTCTGGTGACCGGGCACTTCGCGGCGTACACATACGTGCGCCCGGTGCTGGAGGAAGTGTCGGGCGTCCGGAGTGACCTGGTGGGCGCACTGCTCTTGGTCTACGGAGTCGCCGGTATCGTCGGCAACTTCGCGGCCGGGTACGGCGCGACGCGCTCCGCGCGGGGCACGCTCCTCGTCCTGGCCGGGCTGTTGTCCGTCACTGCGGTCCTCGTCCCCGCCCTCGGCGACTCGACAGCCGCGGCCGCCGGGCTACTGGTGCTGTGGGGGATCGCCTACGGCGGTGTCTCCGTGTCCGTGCAGACCTGGCTGCTCGCCGCCGTGCCCCACGCCCGCGAGGCGGCTTCCGCCCTGCTCGTCGCCGTCTTCAACATCGCCATAGCCGCGGGTGCCTTCGCGGGCGGCCGCCTCGCGGACGGCCGCGGCGCCGCCTCGGTCATGTACCTGGGCGGCGCACTCGCCGCCGCGGCCGCCGCGACGCTGGCGGTCACGCGCCGCCGCACCACCGACACGTGACCGGCGCAGGGCCGCACCGGACCGCCGCGGACAACCCGACCGTGGACCGGCGCATCCCCGCGACACCCCGAACGCCCGGCCGTGTCCTTCCCCGCCTCCCGGCCGGCTCGTGCGAGCATCGGTCCGTGGTCTGCGTGATCTTCGCCATCCTGACCTCGCTCAGCAACGGCACCGCATCGGTGCTGCAGCGCCGTGCCGCGATGACCGTGGGCGACGACAAGGCGCTGCATGTGTCGCTCATCGGCGCACTGCTGCGCCGTCCCGCCTGGCTGGCCGGGATCTTCCTGGTGGTGCTCGCTGCGGCATTCCAGGCGGTGGCGCTGGCGACCGGCCCGATCTCGGTCGTGCAGCCGATCTTCGTCATCGAACTGCCGGGCACGATCCTGCTGGGCGCCTGGGTCTTCCGGCACCCCCTCGGCCGCGGCACCTGGTGGGCGATTGCCGCGGTGACCGGCGGGCTCGCCCTCGGATTGGCCGCCGCGGCGCCGAGCGGCGGGACGGCGGGCGTGCCCGGCTGGGAGTGGGGTCCGGCGCTGGTCGGCACGGGCGGCGCGATCCTGGTGCTGACGGCCGCCGGAATCCGTTTCCCCGGGGAACCCAGGGCCGCGCTGTTCGGGCTTGCCGCGGCATTCGGCTACGCGCTCACGGCCGCGCTCCTCAAGGACGCCACCGCGCAACGCCACGGCGGCATCGCCCACCTCGCCACGTCCTGGCAGGTGTACGCGACCGCCGCGGTCGGCCTGGGCGCGGTGTTCCTGCTGCAGAACGCCCTCCAGGCCGGATCGTTGGTGGCGTCGCAGCCGATGCTGACGCTCGGCGACGCGCTGCTCAGCACGGTGTTCGGCGTGGTGCTCTTCTCCGAGCACATCCGGCTCGGCTGGTGGCTGCTGCCCGAGATCGCGGCCTTGGCGGCCATCGCGGCGGGTTGTGCCGAGCTGGCACGGCAGCTGCCCCGGCCGGCCACCGAAACCGATCCGCGGATCAGCTCCGAGATCCACTGACCGGTGCCGCCTTGCGGGCTCTCCGTTTGCCGAGCAGACCGGTGAGGAGCATGACGAGCACGCCGAACGCCACGCCGCAGAACGTCTACAGCACCCGATAGCCCTCGGCCTGGTAATCGGAGGGCTGCGGCAGGTCCATCAGAACGAGCACGGCGGCGGCCACGGCCGCGGTGTAGACCGTGTAGCTCCAGAAGCGCACGGCCACCGCGTGCATGAACAGGACGAGCGCGACGACTTCGAGTCCGCGCTCGACCGCGAACAGCCTCTCTCCGTGCTCGCTCGCGGGAATCAGCAGCAGCAGCGCGGCGGCCACGGCACCGGCAGCCGCGCCGATCAGGCGTTGGGCGCCCACTATTGCGGACTGCTCCAGGCTCGGCTTCATCGCGATGATCGCCGCGATCGGCAGCCACAAGCCGTGCGACAGCTCCAGTCCGAACGCGAGCGCGACCGTGCCGAACATGACGAGGGCGCGGACCGCCGCGTAGACGACCATCGGCGCGGATACTTTCCGGCGTGCGGTGTCGCCCGGAATTTCCTGGACGGGCGGGGGGCGGTCCGGCCGCCCCTGGATCAGCCATCCGAGGAACGACACCGCGATCCACAGCGCGGTCCCGCCGGCCCAGGCCGCCGTCTGCGCCCATGTATAGCTGGTGATGCGGGCGTCGTGGTGGAGGCCGGAGGAGAGCGCGAGTGCGATGACGAACCAGATGTTGAGCAGCATGGCGCCGGCATACCGGTGCGCCCCGAACACGGCCGCGAGCCCCGCCACCAACGTGACCGCGAATGCCACCAGAGCCAGCCAACCCCAGGACTGCGCCCCGACGTAGAACCCCAGTGCGGTCAGCCCCGCGCCGATGAGCCCGAACAGCGCCGTGTGCGACGCACGGCGGGGGAAGCTGCCGCCCGGATCGGCCACGACGGCGAAGAGCAGGCCGAACACCGCGCTGAGAAGGTACTGTTCGTGCCCGATCGCCCAGAAGAGGAGCAACGGCACCAGCGCGATGTCCAGGACGAGGACGCCGCGCGGCCAGTTGAGCCCGGCGGGGTTGCGCGCGAGTACTTTCGACCACCACGCCGTGAGCCTTCCCTTGGGAGCGCGGTGAACTTCCGGTCCGCTCGCAGTGGCCATGGTCCTCTCCGCTCCTCACCCGCTAGATGAATGAGTCCAAGGGTTTGCCTGCGGACATGGAGCGAGGGCGCCCAAAGTCGTGTTGTGACGCAAGACATGGACACCCTCGCGACTGCACTCTATGCCCGGATCGACGACACGCTGAAGGCTTCGCCGGAACTGGCGCCGCCGCGCCCGAGAGTCGGGATCGCACCCACGCTCAGTGACGCCGAACTCCTCACACTGGCGGTCATGTCGGCGCTGCTCGGCTACACGTCCGAGCGGCGCT
>NZ_BAABHS010000060.1:0-28559 GCF_039542225.1 Yinghuangia aomiensis
GGTTCCTAGCGACCCGCACGACATCTTCGCGGAACTCATCCGGATAGGGCTTCGGCACAACGACATCCTTCCCACCTACCCCACAGGGCAAGCCAGTTCAGATGTCACCCGATCGTGCATCAGACCCTTGGACATCAATCCCGCAAACGAAGTTGGCCATGTTCACGCTCGCGCGCGCTGAGGCCGAGACGCCCTGGCGCGTCGACGCCGTCGAACTCAGCTGACATCTTCGCGAATTACAGGGAAGCGACCATGCCCGTACAACGTGGGCCGGGCCGCGGCGACACGCTTGCCTTGCGCGCAGCCATGGCACTGCAACCGCAAGTTGCGAGCGGGCACCAGGCCGAGGCAGCACGATGCGGCGTAAGCGGGGCGGTTCGACTTCGGCACCGACCGTCTCGTCGGCCTGAACGGTGGCCTGACGACGCTCGCCTTCTGGCGCGAGCTTCGCGCGGTGATTGTCGCGGGCGTAGACAACGGCTGGCTTCCCGTCGCCGGGGACCTGGCGGGGAATCTCGAACAGGCCGGTGAAGGTGAAGAGTTCGCTCAGTTTGGTATGGCGGTCGGTCTGTGCGTCGAAGTCGGAGCGCTGCTTGATGATGATGTGGCCGACACTTGCGAGGCGGGACCAGCCCTTGTCGCCCGAAGCGGCCTCCACTCGCCCCTTGTCCGGTGCTTCGACGAGTGCGTGGACCAGGCTGGGCGCCGTGATGTCGACCGGCGGAATGCTCCTGTGGATCGGGACCAACCCGAACTTGCGCCCCGCCGCCCAGCCCTCGGACTCAAGGACATGTGGCATGCCCGGAAGGCGGCGACGGCAAGCGCCAAGCCATCGTGCCGCCGACTACCGGAAGGCTGCGATGTTCCGGTGCGCCCACTCTGCGAACGGGCGGGGGGCGCGGCCGAGGACCCGCTCGACATCAGGGCTCAGCCGCAGTTCGGCGGCGTTGGGTTCGCCCAGCACGTCGAGCGTTGTCTCCACCACGGCCTCCGGCATGAACGACGCCATCCGGGCATGTGCTTCGGACCGGGTCAGCTCCACGAACCGCACCGGCTCGCCGAGAGCCGTGCCGAGCGACTCCGCCTGCTGCCGGGGCGCGATGACCTCGGGGCCGTTCAATTCGTATACGTGACCGGCGTGTTCATCTTTGCGCAGGGCTACAGCCGCGACCTCCGCGATGTCCGCCGGATCGATCACAGGGATCCCGACGTCGCCGAACGGTGCCGCGGCGGTTCGGTCGGTACGGATGGACTCGGCCCACGCGTATGCGTTGGAGGCCAAACCACCGGACCGAAGTATCGTCCAGGTCAGGCCGCACTGGCGGACCGCGTCTTCGATTGCCCTCATGACGCCTCCGTGTGAGAGCGAAGCCGCCCTGGTTGTCACGCCCTGGGAGGAGAGCAAGACCACCCGCTTGATTCCCGCGTCCTTGGCGACCTCCAGGATTGCCTGAGGATCGAGCCCGTGGCCGCCCGCGCCGCCGTCGTGCAGAAACAGGGCGTCGGCTTCATCGAAGGGGGACCGCAAGGTCTCCGGAGATGTCAGATCTGCCCGTACGTGCCTGGTTCCGGCGGGCAGATCGACTGGCGCCAGTCCTCGCGACACCGCCGTCACTCGTTCCCCCGACTCGGCCAGAGCCTGCACCAGCGGGCGGCCGACGTTCCCCGTCGCTCCGGTCACCACGATCATGATCAACTCCCGTGTTCTTCGGCTGTGTTCGCAACAACGCCGAAGCTAACAGCATGGGTATAGTAGGTACCTAGAGGAAAGTGAGTACCCAGGAGGTACCTGTGGGCAACGAGAGCATCTGGCCGCCATCCGCCGACGTGATGACAAACCCCGAGCTGGCCTGCCCGATTTCCCCGCTGACGGACATCGTGTTCAGCAAGTGGACAACACCGATCCTTTGGTCGCTCCACACCTTCGGCCGGCAGCGGTTTGTGGAGCTGGAGCGGCGCATCAAGACCATCACCCCGAAGGTGCTCACCCAGCGCCTGCGCCAACTCGAGCGCGACGGTCTGGTCGTACGCACGTACCACCCAGAGGTCCCGCCGCGGGTCGAGTACGAGATCAGCGAACTCGGCCGCAGCCTCGGCCCTCTCTTCGCCCACCTCGCCGTATGGGCCAACACCAATCTTGACAACGTGGAGCAGGCCAGGCGCCACTACGACAACGCCGCGCCGGCCCACGACGCGAGGTAGTCACCTGTCGTCTACACCTTCGTACGCCGCCAACGGCCACCTGCCCTGGACAGGCAACCGGCGACGAGGGGTTCGGTGACAGAGCCGGTCAAGGTCCACACGCGCGCGGCCGGCCCAGGCGGACGAGGACACCGTCCGCGACGTTGGAGTCGAATAACGGCATCGGATCGCACGCCGCGTCGACACCATCGCGCGACAAGGTCGTGCACACCAGTCAGAAGGTCCCGCGGCCGGGATCCGTGTTGAGCCCGATACCTCTTTCGAGGTCCGACGCGGTCGTGACCGCACCCTGCGCCGACGTCCGTCTCGCCTTCCATGTCGGACCGAAGCCGGCAGGTTTGTACGGGCCAAATCCGCGCGCCACGGCCTCCACGTACCGGGTGTGGCCCTCCGAGACCGGAGCGGGGACTGGGGAAGGCGGGACGGCGACGGTCGACGCCGTGTGCCCGGCGGCCGCGGTCGGCGACCGGGGGGACGGCGGGTTGGGTCCTTTGGTGGAGTCGGGCTGCACGTTCCGGACGAACGTCCGCGGCACGGGCCCGGGATCGCCGGCCGATACCGGCGCCGGGGAGTGCACGACCCCACGGGACAGGGACGGCTCGGCGTGAGCTTGAGCCGGCGCCATCCGGCTTTCCCAAGCACGTGCGAGGTCCCGCGTGATTCCCCTCGGGGCCTTTCCTCGGGCGATGGCCACGAAGTGCTCGGCCGCCTCCCTGATTTCCGCAGGGCTCCAGGTGAGGGCAGGGCCCGCAACCGTCACCTCGTTGACCGCCAGTCCCGGAACATCCGAGTCCCGCCAGCCGCTGCTGAAGAGCCTGAGGCCTGTTTGCCCGGTATGCCGTTTCCCGGCCTCGCCGAGTTCACGGCTTTCGCCGAGCGCCCAGACCTGGAAGTGGGGCGTATCCGGGTCGGTCCGGTACACGGCCAAGCCGTCGACTGCGGACAGTGCCTTGGCCACCGTAGATGCGTGCTCGACGTAGCGGGGGATCTTCGGGAGTTCCTCCTCGATGGCCATCAAAGCCGAAGCGGCGACGAAACCTCCGTCGTGAAGCCGCCCTCCGAACCTGTGCCGCCACGGCCTCGCCGCCTCGATGAACGGCTTCGAACCTGCCAGGAGCGCGCCCGAAGGCGCACCGAGCGCCTTGTCCAGACCCAGGTATGCGGAGTCGATGCCGAAGTGCCGGATGAATCCGTCGAGCGGCATCCCGAAGTGCGGGGCGGACTCCCACAGACGCGCGCCGTCGACATGCACGAATGCGCCCCGCTCGTGGACCGCATCGACCAGGGCTGTCAGCTCATGTTCCTGAGGCAGCACAAAACCCAGCTCGCGGAGGGGAAGTTCCAGAACAAGGCTGCCGATTCGCCCTTCAAAGGCACTGACATCATCGGCGGTGATCTGCCCCGTGCCTTTGGTGACAACCGCCGGGTCAAGCCCCGACAACGTCTCTATTGCACCGTCCTCAAACCGCAAAAGGTGCGAATAGCGTTCCAGTGCAACGACGTTCGAGCCACTCTCCGCGCGCCAGACCTGTAACGCCACCTGCTGGGCCATCGTGCCGGACGGAAACAGCATCGTTGCCTCGACACCCAGCAGCCCCGCCGCATGACGCTCCAGCAGAGTGACCAGACCGCCGTTTCCGTACTTGTCCGCGGAGAAATCGTACAGAGTGACCGGATGGCTGTTTCCGGACTCGTCCGGGAAGAGGTCGTAGAGCTCTGGGTGTTTGCGGAGCCACTCCTTCACTGTCTGTTCGCGGAGCCACTCCATCACTCGGCTCATCTGGGATCCGATTGACATCGGCATCCGTCCCGACAGCACCCGGGCTATACCGCCCGGGCTCCGCTGCTCGAGCGCCCCGCCTTCGTTGGGTCTCACGCCCCCATTCTCTGACAAACGCCGGCGGTCGTGTCGGGCGCTGCGGGGCATCGGGCAGGTCCACCGGACGAGTGCAGAACGCGCGGACCGGCGTGCACGGGCATGTCCGGCGGAGGACGAGCCGGCGGCGCGTGCCCTGGAGGAGGCGGGCGGCGACCAGTTGGGTCACCACCGCGGCGTAGGTCGCCATGTCGCTGCCCGGCCACTCGACGTCTCCGGCCTCCATGCCACCCGGGGGCACCAGCCCGTCCGCCCACAGCGAGCGATGTCGGTGGAGAGCGTCGGCTCACGCACGGTCGAACTCCCCGAGTCCGCCACGGAAACTTGCAGGCCTGTTGCCAACGCGCGAGCCAGAACGGCCCCGCCCCGCCCCCGACGTCGCCCCCCTCGCCAGTCACCGTCGCGTACGAGGAAGGCCAACACAACCATGCGGCTGAGCTTCCAGCCCGGCCGCACGTCCCGTCCGCCGCTATCCACGCCACCAACGGATCGCCCGTGATACGGCACACATCACCACGACGCGGGCGATCCGGGCGTGCCGGTCAGGCACGTCCGTCGACTCTGCTGTCCGCTTCGCCGTAGACCCACGGCTTGGTGGATGTGATGAAGTCGTGGGGGAAGCCGAGGGAGAAGTCGACGGCGGCGGAAAGTCGGGCCACGGTGTCGTCGGGGAGGACGAGTTCGGCGGCGCCCAGGTTGTCCTTGAGCTGTTCTACGGTGCGAGCGCCGAGGATCGGATGCACGGCGCGCGAGCGGGCGCGGGTCCAGGCGATGGCCACCTGCGACGGTGTCGCGCCCAGTTCGTCGGCGGCGGCCTGCACGGCGCGGGCGGCGGTGTGGTCGCGTTCGCTCACCGCTGCCGGGTCGACGCGGGTGGCGGCCGACAGACTGCCGCGGCCGGTGAACTTGCCGGACAGCACGCCACTGGCGAGCGGCCCCCAGGCGGCGATGCTCATGCCGCAGTCCTCGGCCATCGGGAGCAGTTCCCGCTCGATGTCGCGGTTCAGCAGGTTGTAGGGCACCTGCAGGCCGGCGAACGGCGCCCACCCGCGCCACTCGGCGAGCGCGTTGGCGCGCGCGGCGACCCACGCGGGCGTGTCGGAGATGCCGACGTAGAGCACCTTGCCGGCGCGGACCGCGTCGTCCAGGGCGCGCATGGTTTCGTGCAGAGGCGTGTGGCGGTCCCAGATGTGCACCCAGTAGATGTCGATGTAGTCGGTCCCGAGCCGCCGGAGGCTCGTCTCCAGGGAAAGCCGCAGGTTCTTGCGGTGGTTGCCGGCCGCGTTCGGGTCCGCGCCATCGCGGGTCAGGGTGTACTTGGTGGCCAGCACGAACCGGTCGCGGCGGCTCTTCAGGAGCTGCCCGAGTATGGTTTCACTGGCGCCGCCGCGGTAGTTCACTGCTGTGTCGACGACGTTGCCGCCGGCCTCCTCGTAGGCGTCGAGCATCCGCCCGCATTCCTCCGCGGACGCCCCTACGCCGTCGTGGTCGCCGAACGTCATTGCGCCGAGGAACAGTTCCGAGACCCGCAGACCGGTATTGCCGAACAGCCGATAGCGCATCGTTCACGACTCCTTGGTCTCAGGCACCGAATACCTTGGCGGCTTCCGCCGCGATTTCCTCGGACGGCACGTCGCGCAGGTGCTGCGAGAGGTTCCAGCGGTGGCCGAACGGATCGACGACCTGGCCTTGCCGGTCGCCCCAGAACATGTCGGCGACTGGGTGGAAGACCTCGGCGCCCGCGTCGACGGCACGTTCGAAGAGGGTGTCGACGTCGTCGGTGGTCAGTTGCAGTGCACCGTAGGTGCCGCCGAGCGTCAGCGGCGAGACGATGCCCATGTCGGGGAATTCGTCGGAGAGGTGCACGGACGTGTCGCCGAAGGCCAGTTCGACGGTGAGCACCTTGTCGCCGGGCAGGGGGACCCGGCTGACCTCTCGGGCGCCGAGCACGTCGGCGTACCACTGCACGGCGCGGACCAGGTCGCGCACGACGATATGCGGAGCAAGCGTAGGCATAGAGGCCTCCCTGGATTCGATCGCAGACTTTCCAACCCTGATCCTTGCCGCGGCGGCTCTCGCGGTCCAAGAACTGGCGCGATAGCCATCGGTTATCGACCTGTCCAGGATTCGTCCTCCTCGACGGAGGATTCATGGCGGAGGACTCTTCGGGGCGATTGCTCCGCTGCCGGGCTACCCAGAGTGTTCTTGGCGAAGTACCTCTGCCAGCGCCACACGTGACGACACGCGGAGCTTTCGGTACACGTTCGAGACGTGGTACGAGACCGTCCGTGGGCTGAGGAACAGTCGCGCCGCGATGTCGCGGTCGGCGAGCCCGTCGGCGGCCAAGCGCGCGACCTTCGCTTCCTGTCTTGTCAGCCTGGCTACGGCGTCGTTGCGGGGGCCGGCATTCAACGAGGTGGCACCGCACGCGTTGAGTCCGTCGCGGGTCCGGTCGACCCACGGGTGAGCACCGAGCTGTTCGAAGCGGTTCAGCGCCGCGTTCAGGACGGCGCGGGCCTCGACCCTTCGCCGCATTCGGCGCAGCCACTCGCCGTAGAGCAGCAGGGTCCGAGCATGGTCGAACGGGCGTTCGTCCTTGGTGTGGAAGGCGAGCGCGGCGGTCCACAGGGCCCCGGCTTCTTCGTCGTTCGCCGTGAGGGCCCGGCAGCGGTAGGCGACAGCCGCGACGGCCGGGTTGTGCGCGAGGCCTTCGGCCCAGGGCAGGTAGCGCGCGAGATGCTCGGCGGCAATTTCCGGGCGGCGGGTACGCATGGCGGCTTCTATGCCGTCGGGGGCGAGCTGGAGATAGAGAAGACTGTGGAAATGCCGTGTCCTGACGCCGACGTGGGACAGCACCGAGTCGTAGCGGCCAAGGCCGATGTCGAGCAGGCACATGGCCAGGACGCTGAACGCGGGCTCGTCGCGTTCACTGGCGGATGCCGCGCACAGTTCGCCGAGGCTGCGGCATTCCCGCTCGTCGCCGGCGAGGGCCGCGTGCAGGGCCAGAACTCCTCGGTTCCTGATGGCGCCCAGATCGCTTCCGATGGCTTCGGCGACGGCGAGGCCCTCGACGGCATCCGCTTTGGACCGGCGCATGGCGCCGAGACCGAATCGGCCCAGTGCCACCCGGTGCAGGGCCTCGGGCAGCAGGCCGGACATGCCGCCCCGGCGGCACTGCTCCAGCAACTGCACGGCCTGGGTCAGGGCCGGACGGGTCTCGGACACGATGAGGAGCAGCATGACGTCGCCGAGTTCGTCCACGAGGGAATCCGATCCGGCCACGAACCGAGTTCTGTCCGTCAAGGCACGGACGAGCGGGCCGAGGGCGTCCATGTCGCCCAAGGCCAAGCGCGCGGCATGCCCGCCGATCGTGAGTCGCCGGGCTGCCCTCGGCCCGAGGGCCGCGGTGATCGCCTGCGACAACGGTTCGGCCGACGTGACGATCGCCGGGTCGGGTGCGAAGACCATCGCCCGGTGTACTCGGGCCATCAGATCCGCCGCCACGGCAGGATGGGTGTGTACCAGCGGTGCCGCGGCGTTCAGCAGGGTGTGGCAGGCGATTGCGTCCGACGTGCGTACCGACTCGATGTGCGAGCGCACGACGGCCACTCCCGCGGGCACCTGGACGTCCGAGGAGAGTGCCGTGACGCGCGCCGCGAGGTCCTCGGCCTCGTCGATACGGCCGGTGACGAGCATGGCGTTTGCGGCCGAGGTCAGGAGCCGGACGCGCACGCCGTTGTCGAGGGTGAAGTCGGCCGCGCGCTTGTACGCCGTCGCACTTGTGGCGTAGGCGCCGAGCTGCTGCGCCCGGTCCGCGGCCGCTTCGAGGGCTTCGGCGACGGCTTCGTCGGCGCCGGGGGCACCGGCTGCCAGATGCCAGGCCTCGCGGTCCACGTCTCCGGCACGGTTCAGGGCGTGGGCCAGCGCCTGGTGGACGGCGAGCCTGCCGGCGAGTGACGCGTTCCGGTAGACGGCGCGGCGGATCAAGGAGTGCCGGAACGTGACGACTCCGTCGTTCACGTCGACAAGCCCGGCACGTTCGGCCGGCTCGAGGTCGGCCAGCGACTGTCCCAGCTCGGCGGCGGCATCCGTGAGTACGGCCAAGCCTCCGACTTCATCGGCCGCGGCGGTCAGCAGGAGGGATCGGGTGGCGTCGGGCAGCTTGCGGATACGGCCGCCGAACGCCAGCTCGATGCGCTCGGAGACGGAACCCGGTGCCAGGATGAGGTCGACGTCCGCGAGATCGTGCTCGCCGGAGTCCGCCACAAGCGTGCAGAGCTCCACCAGCGCGAGCGGGTTGCCTCTGGCTGCTTCGACTACGCGATCGCGCGTCGTCAGGTCCGAACGGGGGATCCTGCGTGCGGTCAAAGCGGCGGCGGCGGCACGTGCCAGGCCGCGAATGGTCAGCTCCGGCAGATCGGAGCCCAGGAATGCGCGCCCCCGGTCCGTCACCGCGAACAGCATCACGACGCCTTCGGCGCCGAGGTGTCGCGCGGCGAAGTGCAGGGCTGCGGCGGATTCCTCGTCCAGCCGGTCGGCGTCGTCGACCACGACGCAGAGCAGAGGGCTGGTGTCGGCCATACGCGAAATCAGGGTGAGGACGGCAAGACCAACCAGAAAGCGGTCTTTGGCCGTCTCGGTCGAAGGGTGTCCCTCCTTCGGGAGGCCGAGGGCGACACGGAGTGCGTGGGCCTGTTCCGGCGGCAACGCGTCGACTTCGTCAGCCATGCCGGCGAACAGTATGTGCAGTGCTGCATAGGGGAGTTCGACTTCACTTTCCACCCCCGTGACGCGGACGACCCGGGCCGGGGCGCCGGCGCGGGGATCGCGGACGGCGGCCACAGCCCAGTCCAGCAACGTGGATTTGCCGATCCCTTCAGGGCCTCGCAGGATCACCGCGCGACTCGCTCCTCGACGGGCATCGTCGACAATCTCGCCGATGAAGGCGGCCTCCGATTCACGGCCCAGAGGAGCTTCCGGACGTACCGCCGATGTCTGGCTGAGGTCTTGGTGCATGCGCTACCACCCGAGAGAATTGTTCGGTGCATCTACTGACTTCCACCGCCGGAACGCGACGGGAAGCGGCAGGATCCCCGGTCGCACGCTCCCGCCGGCGTCGGGGACCGTGGTCGGCTTGACCCGGGCGTAGCCCTCGGCCCGGGCGGCTGCGCCGGCGCAGCACCTCCGCACGTGCGACCGGCCCTGGAATCGGGCAGCAAGGGACTGTTCCCAAGGTCCGCCGGCTGACGAAGAGCCGAGGCCGACGACACGAAATCGAGGTCGCACGTCGGGACGGCACCGGCAACGCCCTCGGCACGATGGCCTTTTCGGCCCGCGACAATGCATCCATCTGCGCATACGCCCCTACCGATTCGCGCATCGCAGCCCCGGGCGTCCCGCAACGTCAGACCGGAAACGACACTGCGCGGGTCAGAGTTGCGTGGCGGAATGGCGAAAGTCGGTCGGGCTGAGGTCGTAGCGGGCTCGGAAGGTACGGGCGAAGGCAGTCGGGCTTTCGATGCCGACCGACCGGGCGATCGCCGCGACCGACCGGTGGCTCTGCCTCGGGTCGGCGAGAACTCGCGCGGCCAGCCCCAACCGGGTCTCGCGGATGAATCGGGACGGACTCAGGCCCGCGTCGTGGAAGACCACCTCGACGTAACGCCGTGAGACCTCGAAGGCCCCGGCCAGCGTCCGTGTCGACAGACCCGGCTCGGCGATATGGCGGCGCACGAAGTCCTGCATCCTCAGAGGCTGCGCGCGGTGCCCCAGCCCGGCACCGGCGTCAGCCGGGCGTCCGGTTTCTTCCAAGCGGAGTGTCGACACGATCAGTTCGGTCACCGTGTGGCCGATCTCGGTTTCCCAACCGGACGGAAGCGACCCGGGCTCTTTGCCCAGCTCGCCGATCGCGGCCGTGAGTACCCGCAGCATGGTGTTCCGAGCACTGATCCGTCGGCCGAGCAGATCGCGTTCCATGCGGAACGTGCGGGTCAGATCCGACTGGGACACACTCACGACCACGTGATGGGCAAAGTTGTCGGCTGCCAGCCAGAACGGCTGTGTGCAGTCGAGCAGCACCGCGTCGCCGGCGGCCATCCTCGCGTGATGCTCCGCCTGCCACGCCCGGGAGGGGTGCTGCGCGATCGACAGGTGGTAGAAGTCGTCGCTGCTGCGGCGGATGGCTCGTGCCGTCCGAGCGACGCGGGCGGGGTCGGAGCCCACGTCGGTGATGCTGATCGACCCCAGGTCAAGCAGGTACGCCCAGCCGGTGTAGCCCGGGTCGGCAGCCACGGCACGATCGAAGGGGGCGGCATCGAGTTCGACGATGCAGTCGCGCAACATCGAGCGCCACGCGTGGATGTCGGGCGCCGGCCCACCGACCTGCGGCGTACGCCCGGGTGTCAGAAGCGGCTTATGACGACTGGTGCGCTCGACGCGGTGGGCGTGGTCAACGCCGGCCACGTGGCGTCGGGGCAAGGGGGAACGACTCACGGCGGACACCTACTTCCGAGGCGATGCCGAACAGGGGGAGCGCAATCGTAGGCCCACGCGTCGCACCCAGATCGAGAAGGCACGTGCTCCTGCGCGGAATGGTAGGAGCCCGACGCGGTTGTGGCCGACGGTACTCGACGCTCCACCAGGAGACGCAGCCGGCGTGGTCGGGGGACGCATCACAGGCCTGCCGGCCGCGTAGGTGTTGACGTAGTGCGCCGACGCGATAGTAACGCCCGAGACGCGAGTGAACCCCACAACCCGGACCCATCATCGTGGCCGTGCCGGGCGTCGGCCTTGGCACAGAGTCTCCTCGGCGTGGCGTGGCCTGGCGCGAAGCCGGTGCCGTGCACATGCCGCGTCGAAGTGCGCCCCGACACGCCGACGTTGCTCCACGGCCGGGCGCGCCATGTCACGGTTCGGCGTGCTGGTTCGTCCCAAGGGACGGCACATGAAACGAAGGGAGCCGACCGACTTATGGCCATCCCATACGAGCCAGGCCCCGACCGGTTGGATCCCCGTCTGAGCGCGGTCGTGAGCGAGCGCCGCCAGCCGCTCGACCTTGCACACCGCCGGCTTGGCTCCCTGACTGAAGCAGACGACGCCGTACAGGAGACGTATGTCAGTTGGTACGCGAGGCTCGGGAAGAGCGCCACGCCATGGAGTCTCCCGGCGCGTGGCGTCGGACCCCGAACTGATCGCGGTTCGCTCTTGTGAACGTCCTGGTCACGGCCTCGTGCACCGACCACGGACCACCCGCGGCCGCGGAGAAGATGCGAACCCGTGAAGGCAATATGCGAACCATGCCCTCACGTTTTCGTCGGCTGTGTCGTCGGGGTTGTGAGACGGGCCGGCCATCCGCAGAGCGGAGGCCCGGCATGGTGAGGAGAGGGTACCGATGGATGATCTGCAAGCTATCGCCGACCGCATGGAGATCGATGCGCTGCGAGGGGAGTTCACTGATGCGGCGATGATGGGCGACTACGACCGCTTCGGTTGGCTGTTCACCGAGGACGCGGTGTTCCGTATCCCTGACGCCGACATCGAGCATTCCGGTCGCCAGGCGATCCGCGCCGGGGCCGAGAGCCTTGCAGAAGCGTGGGAGTTCCTGGTGCAGACCACGCAGCAGGGCGTGATCCGCCTCGACGGAGACACCGCGTCGGGCCGCGCTTACGTTTGCGAGCTGGGGCGCCTGCGAGACGGCGGTTCGATCTTCAACTATGCGCTGTTCCATGACCGCTACCGGCGCACCGCGGAGGGATGGAAGTTCTCCGAGCGCGTCTTCGAAGTCAAGTACTTCGACACCACCCCGCTGCCCGGTTCGCCGCACGTCGTACGGGCATCCGGCCACACCGGCTAGCGCGACGGCGGAAAGCTACGCACCGGCCAGACGACTGCTCATTGCCGCGCATTGCGGCATGGGCGAGGCCGAGAGGCTGCCAGGCGAGCACATCGGTGCTTTCACCTGGGGGACAGAGTCGCCGTTGCGGTGTCGTGCCGCCTGCCTCGGCTCCGGGTTCGCGCTGCTGCGCGTCGGCGAGCATGCGTGCGAGATGTTCGACAACCCCCACGCTCAAGCGGCTTGCCTGGGCGTGTCCACCACCGCCCGTGCCGCGCAGTTGCGGCCTCCCCTTGTTTGGAGCCATGTCGTGAACTTTGTGCCGTCGACGGTCCCCATCCCCGGCTACGTGGTCGGCGCTTGGCAAGCCGAGTTGTCAAACTCCGAAGTCGCATTCTCGCTTCGCCAACTCGTGACCAAGCTGCGGGGCCGCTTCACCAGGTTCAACGCCACGATCGTCACAAGTGAGAACCCCCACGATTCGTCGGTTGCCGTAACGCTCGACCTGGCGTCCGTCGACACCGGCAACGAGAAGCGAGACGACCACCTCCGGTCCCCGGACTTCTTTGAAGTCGACCGGCACCCGTCGGTCACGTACAACTCGACCGGAGTCCGCCACACCGATGGTGGCTGGGTTGTCGACGGTGTACTGACGCTGCATGGTGTGGCCCGGCAGGTGCCTCTCACCGTCGTGGTGAACGGGTTCGGTGTGGATTCTGCCGGCACCTCTCGTGCGCGGTTTTCCGCGACCGCGGAGATCAAGCGATCGGAGTTCGGCATCGGCCGGTGGACCGGCGCCGTGGCCGGTGACAAGGTCAAGATCGAACTTGAACTGGAGGCCGTCCTCCTTGAGCGGGCCGAAGGAGACTCGGCCGCCGGGTATCGCGGGTGAGCCCCGCGCGACCCAGACGTGCTCACCCTCCGCAAGGCAAGCAGCCAAGCCTGAACGGGGGCGGTCATACGGCGCGTCCCCTCCTCCATGGCTGCTCGCCCAGCGTTTCGGCGCCCGGCGCGGTGGACCGGCATGCCGCCGGGGGGCAGCGCGGATTGCCTGCCGTGTCGTACGCGCACCGACTTCCCGGATGGGGTACGGAGCCGACGCGGTGGGTCAGTCGGTGGTTTCTCCGGCTGCCGGCTTCGGGCCGTCGAGGTTCGCGGTGCCCACCGAGGTGGCTGTGTAGAAGACGGAGGCCCCCTGCTTGGCGCGTTCGGCCAGGCTCTTGGCGACGAGGTTCTCCGCGGTCGTTCGGACGACCGTTGCCTTGATGCTGCGCTCGGGGTGAGCGGCAGCGAGCGCAGCGGTGATCTCGGCCGCGGAGCGAGGCTCGTGCTGCTCCGCAAGGTAGGCGCGGATGAGCTTGCCGAGAGTCGGCCCGGCAGCTTGTGTGGTCCTGCCCGGGGACTTCACCGTCGCAGGCTTGGCTTTCGCCGGGACGCCTTTGGGCGCAGGCTCTTTCGCGCGGGGGCGGGACGCGGTTTGTCGCGGCGTGGAGGCTTCCGGACGACCCGGTGCTTCGACGTTGACATGTGTCCGACCAGCGTGGTCAAGGGCCTGCCGCACCCCTTCCAGCACGGCATGATCGCGCTGAAGATCACGCAACTTATCCTGCAGCAGGGCGAGTTCGGCGTTGACGAGTTGCTGGTCCGCGGTGTTGCGTTCCAGGTCGGTTGCAACCTGCGCGGCGTATTGGGCTCTGAGGTCGGCGCTTTCCGTCTGCACGTGTGGCACGGGTCGTGGTCCTCCGGGAGATTGGGCAGTACTGAGGGCGGATCGTACTGGGCCAACGATCCTGCAGGCGCGCATAGTGCCGCGGCCGGGACATACGCGGTGTTTACACGTGGCCGGCGACTTGCTGCCGCGGCAACTCCCAGAGCATGCTGCTGTGGAAGTCGCGTCCCGTGATGTTCCCTCCGACAAGCGGAGGACGCGGACCCAATCAGCCCGACCGGTGAGCTCTGCGCTACCTGCACCTACGCCTTCTACGAGTGTCGGACGTATCCAACACCGCTCCCCCACCTGCGTCGTGCCCACAACGACGACGAAGGCGGTCGAGGACTTACTTCTCCTGATAGCGCAGTTGACCCGGCAATGGGGCACGCCGCCCCGACATCGTCCTCGGTGACCGCGGCTACGACCACGGCAAGTACCGCCGCCTGGTCTGGGGCCTCGGCGTGAAGCCGCTCATCGCTCGCCGTGGCACCGGGCACGGTTCCGGGCTCGGCACTCAACGCTGGGTCGTGGAACGCGCCTTCGCCCACCTGCACCGGTTCCGCCGCCTGCGCATCCGTGGGGAGATCCGCGATGACATCCACGAAGCCTTCCTGAGCCTGGGATACGCACTCATCTGCTGGCGCCGTATCTCACGGCTTGTCCGGGACGGCCCTGCCCAGTAGCCATTCCTTGACACTCGGGGAGCTGTCCAGGGGTCGCCCGATCTGCATGCCCTCGTCCCGTGAGGTCACTCTCGACAGAGGGGCGAAGTCCACAGGCAGGAAGTCCAGCAGGCACATCACGCGGTCTCCCGCATGCAGCGTGATGAGCGGTTCGCACCGAATCTGACGCGGGATGCCGGGCGATCCGGCAGGCCGTTCCACAGGGCCGGCCACAGATGGTGGGTCCCATCGGGCGCCGCATTCGCCTGCACCCATGCCGGGTCCAACCGCTGGTTGAGGATGAGCTCACATGCCCGCTCCTCCGGCCTAACCAGCGAGGCCATATCGAGAACCTTCAACTCCCGAGGCACCGGCTCACCCGCTTCATCACCCCTTGCTGCCCCACAGCACCCCAGCGCCTGGAAGACCCATCGAAGATCATTTCGTTAGGAGTTCTCAGGCGACGGGGCAGTGCCGGCGCCTCCGACACGCGCCCCAACGCCGGACGTCGCCGGATTGTCCGAGCTGCCCTTCCGAGCAGGTCGACGACCGTCGGCTTGTCGCATGCCCCTCCGGGGGGGTGGCCCACCACGCCGCTTCGGTGGGCCACCCCGACTCCGCCTCACGAATCCGGTCGCGACTAGGCATCCGCCGGGGTCGTGAGGGCCAGCGCGCAGACAGTGGGGACCTCCGTCTGCCGCTGACGAGATGGGACTCGGCACGGAGCCATCGCCTTTTGGCCCAAGGCTGTGCGTGGGCCCGTCGGCAGCACGGGCCGCTCAGGCAGAAAGCAGACGGCATCGCCGATCTATGGCGGCAATGACACAAGACCGCTCTCTTGCCCTGACATGACGAAATAGAGGTGACAACGCGAAACCGACAGCCGAGGGAGCCGAGATAGTTCCCGCATGGGTTGTCCGTAGAAATCGCATATGCACTAATCAAGGCCCGTCGGCGACACACCATCATGCCTGCGCATCCTGCGAACCATGGCCGAGGTCCGCTCGACGGCCCAGCGGCCGCGCCCTACGCAAGCCCATCCCGCCTGACCCCCTGAGCAATGACTTGGGTGAGTCCCATGCGGGATGAGACACCCAATTTCCGGTAGGAATTTGACAGGTGGTATGCGACGGTGCGTGGACTGAGGAAAAGCCGTACGGCAATTTCGCGATCAGCGAGTCCCTCGACTGCCAGCCGTGTGACTGTGGCCTCTTGCGCGGTCAGCTCCACGGGGGTGACGACGTTGCCGTTGCCACCAAATACGGTGACTCCGCACGCGCGCAACCCCATACGTGTCCTGTCGGCCCACGGGTGCGCGCCGAGTTGCTCGAATCGCGCCAAGGCGCTGCGCAGCGATTCCCGAGCATCGGTCCTTCTGCGCATGTGACGCAACCACTCCCCGTACAGAAGCAGCGTTCGCGCGTACTCGAAAGGGCGTTCTTCTTTGCCGTGGAATTCGATGGCAGCAAGCCACAGATCCTTGGCGTCGTTGTCGTCGGCGACCAGCGCGCGGCAGCGGTAAGCCACTGCTGTGACAGCCGGGTTGTCGGCGAGAGCCGACGCCCATTGCAGGTAATGTGTGAGCCGCTCGGCGGCTTCGCTGCGTCGCCCCAGGCGCATCGCTGCCTCGATGTGGTTCGGGGCAAGCCGCAGATACAGCAATCCGTGGAACGGGCCGGTCCCTATTTCGGTGCGGGAGATGGCCGACTCGTAGCGCCCGTAGCCCATGTCGAGTGTGCACAACGCATAGGCGGTGTACTGAGGTTCATCGTGTTCGCCAGTCGAGGCTGCACAACGATTGCTGAGGTCCCGGCATTCTTGCTCGTCGCCTGTGACTGCTGCGTGTACGGCCAGGACCTCGAAGAGCCGCATTGCGACCAATGGGCTTCCGATCGCGTCCGCCACGGCCAACGCCTCAGCCGCGGCGGCTTTGGACTGGCGAAAAGCGCCCAGGCACAGTTGGGCGAGGGCTACCCGGTACAGGACCTCGGGCAACAGCCCGGTCATCCCCTTTTCTCGGCAGGACCTCAACAATTCGAGGGCCCGCGGGAGGGCTTTGCGGGCGTCTTCCACCACCAGCAGGAGCATGATGTCGGCCAGCTCGTCTTCGGTGGAGTCCGTCTGGATCGGCCGCTTGCTCAGGGGGGCAAGAGCGCGTACGAGTGGTGCCGCAGCATCGAGGTGCCCTGCCGATACGAGCGCCGCATGCTTTCCTGCAGTCAGCTGTACCGAGGCTTCCGACCCCAGTTCTGCGGCGATCGTGTCGGCCACAGGCTCGGCCATTTTGATCATCACCGGATCGGGCGCGTAGATCAGCCAGCGGAAGACAGCCGCCAGCATCGTTTGGGCCACCTGCGGATGACTCCGCACCAAGGGGGCCGCCGCATCGAGCAGCGTACGACACGCATCCGAAATCGAGGAACGGGCGAATTCAACCTGAGCGCGGACCACGGCGGACTCAGCCCGGGCCCGAGAATCCGATGACAGAAGCATGGAACGCGCCGCGAGCCTCTGCGCCGTGTCGAGGCGACCCGTCACCAGCATCGCCTGCGCAGACGAAGTGAGCAGCCTCGCCCGTGCGCGGTCCTCCGTCGCAAACGAGGCTGCGCGTTCATACGCCACGGCGCTGGTTCGGTAGGCGCCAAGTTTCTGTGCCCGATCAGCGGCCGATTCCAGCGCGGCTGAGACTTCCGCACTGGTGCCGGCAGTTCCGGCTGCCAAGTGCCATGCTCGTCGGTCGGCGTACTCATCGCTGGTCAGCACGCGCGCAAGGGCCTGGTGCGTGGCCAGCCGACGGACCAGCGGAGCCTGGCGGTACATGACTCGGCGTATCAAAGGATGACGGAACACGACGACATTGCCGCTGACGTCGATAAGCCTGGCTTGCTCGGCTGCTTCCAGGCCGGCGAGCGAGCATCCGAGCTCTTTTGCTGCGGCCGCCAGTGTTGTGAGGCCCCCGGCTTCTTCTGCGGCCGCGGTCAAGAGTATGGGACGTGTTTCTTCGGGAAGCGCGCGGATCCGATCGCCGAAGGTCTTCTCGATGCGGTCTGACACCGGGCCCGGCGCCAGGACCGGATCATCGCCGGCAAAGTCCACCTCATCGGAATCCGAAACCAGAGTGCACAGCTCGATCAGCGCAAGCGGGTTTCCGTCGGCAACATCGATGACACGGTGGAGTGTTGCCGCCTGAAGCTTGGGTGCCCGTTCCAACAGCAGCTCTCGAGCATCTTCCCGTGTCAGGGGTGCCAAGCGGAGTTCGGGAAGGTCGGAGCCGATGTGGGAGTTCTCGTGATCGCGCACGGCGAAAAGCATGATTATTCCCTCTGTGCCGAGGCGCCGTGCGGCGAAGCTGAGCGCGGCGGCCGAAGCTTCGTCCAACCACTGCGCATCATCGACGATGCACAACAGCGGGCCGGATTCGGGAATACCCGACAGCAGGGCAAGAACACCGAGCCCGACCAGCAGACGGTCTCTGGATGCCGTGCTCACGGGGGCATCCTTCTCCGGACTGCCGAGAGCCGCATGAAGCGCGCCGGCCTGCGCACGCGGCAGAGAATCGATTTCTGCCGTCCATCCGCCGAACAGCATATGCAATGCGGCGTACGGTAGTTCGACCTCGCTCTCGATTCCTCGGACATGGAATACGCGTGCTGTGGCGGCTGCCGTAAACAGTTGTGCCGTCCACTCCAAAAGCGCGCTCTTACCGATGCCCGCTGGGCCGCGCAGCACAAGGGCACGACTATGACCTCGCCGTGCATCTTCGAGAAGATCGACGATCGCATCTGTTTCGGACTGGCGACCCGGCAGAGCTTGTTGCATTACCGCTGCCGAGCGGATCACGTCGGCCAACTTGCACCCACCTGTACGCGTGTCATTGCCCGCAACAGAGGTGAAGCGATTGCTTCGCATGGTCACGGGCCGTGGACTGAGCCAAGAGAATTCGACGAGTCTCCCCGTGCCGGGGGTCGGTGCCTTGCGCGGAGATGGCGCTTGCGCAACCCACAGAACGACTGGCTCCCTGGGAGACCTCGCCGCGCCCGGCCAACCAAACGATCAAGGGCTGCGCATCGGTAACGTTACGGAGGAGCAGCGTCGGCAGCATCCGATGACATACGGGGGTTAGACCTGCACAACCGCGCAGCAGGTGCCCCAGTGCGTTCCCCATCTGCCCGTAGGTTGACGGGATTCCGCACGGGGCGCTGCACATGCACGGACCCAGGAGGCCAGGACCTCACCTGGGCGCACGACGACTTGGTCTCCGAGATCAGCGCGGCTCTCGCCGACGCCGCGCACGACGGCGGCGCGGAATTCCTCGACCTGTCCCGCGCGTTCGAAGGCCGCGAGGTCTGCTCGACCACCACCCGGCAGGTTGATGCCGCCCACCCGCCCGCCGGTGCGGCGAGTGAGTGGATGCGCTTCGTGACCAGCGGCGTCGGCCAAGGCCGGCTCCAGGAATCCCTGCACCCCAACAGCTTCGACCAGCAGGCCCTCGGCACCCGCCTGACCCTCCAGCTCCAGCAGCCGTCCGCCGACCGCCGCTGCACCAGCACCCCAGGCACGGGCCATGACCGGATGATTCTGGGATCCCTCAGCTGACCCACGACGCGTCACCACCGCGGCTGCGACTGGACGCGGGCCCCGCCCTGCCGCTGTGGCGGTGGCGGTGGCGGTGGGTGTCTGCGTGCCCTGCCTGCGCCGTACACCCCGTCTTCGCCGTCTCCGTCGTGCTCATATGGTCACCCGCCGGATCGTGGCGAAGCCGCCGGTGAGCAGGACGGCCACGACAGCGGCGAGGGCGCCGGTGAGGCCGGTGGCGGTGAGGGTGCCGAGGTAGTGGCCGACGCCCGTCCAACCGTGCGCCCACGTCGTGGCGAGCGCGGCGAGGGCCAGCACGCCGAGTTGTGCCGCGGCGAAGGCCGTGGTGCCGGGTAGTCCGGCGCGGCGGTAGACCAGGCCGTACCACATCCCGTAGACGAACATGAGGACCAGGACGGTCGTCGCCGTGAGCCACGACAGGTACCAGGGACCGTCGAGAAGGCGGGGGACGCGGAAGTAGGCCATGCCGATGCCCCATCCGCCGGTCGTGCGTTCGACGATCCGGCCGATCGCGACGACGAGCCCGAAGCCCATGGACAGGCCGAGGGCCAGTGCGGTGGCGGCGAGGAAGTAGGTGCGCCGGCTCACCCCGAGGGCGAGGGCGAACGGCAACGCGCGGGCGACCGACTGCGCGCCCACGACGAGCATGACGAGCGGGACCGCGACCAGGCCACCGACCCAGCGGCCGTCGCCGTGACCGGCCGGGATCAGCTGAAGGACCACCACGTCGAGGACGAAGCCGAAGGCCGCCCAGACCCAGGGCAGTACGAGGTAGGTCACGCGGTCGAGGAGCAGGTAGCGGACGACGGTGACGACAGGGGTGGGACGCATCACGGTGTCCTCGCTGCCGTGAGGCCGGTTCGGTCGTGCTGCTCGGCCGCGTAGCCCGCGAGCTGCTGGAGCGTGACCCGCTCCAGGCGCAGGCGCAGGTGGTCGGCGAGTTCGCGGTCGCGGTCGTCGAGCCGGCCGACCATCACCGCCGTGGTCCGGGTGCCCATCGTGCGCCGGTCCAGTGTCGTGCGGCCGGCGATGAGCCGCTCCACGCTGTCGGCCGGGCCGGTGACGCTCGTCATGGTGCCGCGCAGGTCGTCGGCGGGCGCGTCGAGGATGAGCCGGCCGCGGTCGAGGACCAGGACGCGGTCCAGCAGCTCCGCGGCCTCGTCGATGAGGTGGGTGGAGAGCACGATGCACCGCGGATGGGCGGCGTAGTCGGCAAGCAACTGGTCGTAGAAGAGGGCGCGTGCGACCCCGTCCAGGCCCGCGCACGGCTCGTCGAACAGGGTGAGTTCGGCGCGGGCCGCCAGCCCGATGGTGAGGCCGAGAGCGGTCCGCATGCCGCGCGACAGCTTCTTGACCGGCCGGGCGGGCGGCAGGTCGTAGGCGTCCAGCAGCGTGCCGGCCAGGTCTGCGTCCCAGTTCGGGTACAGCAACGCCGCCGCCGCGACAGCGTGCCGAACCCGCAGGTCCGGGTACGTCTGGTCTTCCCGCACGAGGATCATCCGGCGCAGCACCGTGTCGTCCTCCAGCGGCTCGGCCCCGAACACCCGCACGTGTCCGGCGGTGGCGAACTCCTGACCTGCCAGGATGCGCAGCAGCGTGCTCTTCCCGGCACCGTTGCGGCCCAGCAGTCCGGTGATGCACGGCGTGTCGACCTCGAAGGCGACGTCGGTCAGCGCCCGGTGGTCGCGGTAGCGGCGCTCCAGGCCGGCCGCCGATATCGCCGGAGTCATGCCTTGACCCCCGCCGTGACCTCGACCGAGGTCAGTTCCTCGCGCACCAGCCCGAGCAGTTCGTCGAGACCGATCCCGAGCCGTGCCGCCTCGACCACCAGCGGCCGCAGGTACCGGTCGGCGAAACCGCGTCGCCGCTCCCGCACCAGCCGCTCCCGCGCGCCTTCGGCGACGAACATTCCGACACCCCTCCGCTTCTCCACCAGCCCCTGCTCCGCGAGCACCGTGAGGCTGCGCGCCGCCGTGGCCGGGTTGACCCGGTAGAACGCGGAGATCTCGTTACTGGACGCGACCCGTTCCCCCTCGCCCACCGTTCCGTCGGCAATCTGGTTCGCCAGCTCGGCGGCGATCTGGGCGAAGATCGGGCCGCCGTCATCAAGCAGTGACATCACGCCTCCGTTACTCGACTGGTTTACTACCTTACTAATGAACCAGAAGGGCGAGCAAGAGTGCAACCCCCGGAGTGCGCGAGACTCGCACGGCCCACCCCCGCGGTTCGAGCGCCTGGTGTCGGTGCGTGCGGTGCAGGAGGCATTCACTCCCACCTGCGACGAGACCGCGTGAGGGCGCACGGCTGGGCGGGGACAGGGGCGCCGTTCGCTGCCTTGATGAGGATTCTTGAAATCGGCTGTGGCGGATTTTTCGTGATGAGCATGGCGGCGAGGGCAGGAGAAGCTTGGGGGCGGGGTAAGCCGTTCGCGCCCACTACCGTGCGCTTCCATGGACGGTCGCTACCTCGATGCTCCAGGCGAGCTCCTTGCCCGGCCGTTTCCATCACCGCGGACGGGTTCGGTGGTCCAACGTGCCATGTGGTCGACCTTGAGCGTGGCTTCCGGAAGGACTCCGAACGCGACCAGATCGAGGTTGTCTGGGACGAGTACGAGGACAAGGCCGATGTGCTTGCCGGCGCGCTGGACGCATGTCACGGAGCACACCGCACGGTTGCCCTCGGGTCGTACTTCGAGCGCGCCATTGCCGGCGAGGACGTCCCCGAGCCGCTCGACCATCTCAGCGGCCTCGTCGTGCAACTCCACGTCTGGACACTCGCGGAGCGCCGGCTCGCCATCCGCGTAGGACAGCACGACAAAGAACTTCCCATCCAACTCATCGCGGATGCAAAGGGACGGCAACTCATGGCATCGATCGCCGCCTCTGTCAGGCCACTTCACCAATGTCTCGCAGGTCGGTCACCGCATCGAGGATCCCAGTCGGCACCACCCGGCGACGGCCTGCTCCGTCGGTGTTCCGCACGCGCCCGTGTTGGGTGACTCCTAGCACGCGCTGCCCGCTTCGGCGAGCGGCCGGGCAAGGAACAGTTGCGCGTGCGCGGCGATCACGATCCAGGTCCACCGGTCGGCGGCGTCCGGGTCGCGGAGTTTGGGAGCAGTCCAGCCCAGGATCTGCTTGAAAAGGCGGAACGTGTCCTCGATTGGGATGTCGTAGCCGGCGTCCAGGACAACCATGACGTCCAGGTCCCCGCCCGCCAATGCCCGGCAGCTACCAGACGCTCGACGACCTGACGACCTGCGCGGTCGTAGCGGCCGCGACGTCCTCGCCCGGACCGAGGCGGACCGTCCAGGGCCACGGTCCACGAGCTGTGGCCCGGCTCCAACGCGGCGACGATCGAGTACGGCCAGCCGCGCACCATCTGATACTTGCCCTCGCCGCGTCCGTAGGTGTGGCAGAACGACCGCCCTTGCTGGTGTCCGCATCCGGCCGCAGCCAAGGACTGACGTGCACGGCGAGCACCAGCCGCCCATCCGCAGCCCGCGGCAGCGGCAACCGGACCAGCGCGCTTCCCGCAGCCGACCGGTATCGATCCGCCCGCGGTTCACGGCGTCGTAGAGCGCGCCGTGCCCGCGCCGGCGCTCCGGCGCCGGCGACAATCCGACCAGCGTCTTCACCGGCTCGTCCGCACACAGCACCGCGTCCGCCGAATCGAACAACGCATCCGCCCGCCGTGTCGGACAGGCGTGGAACTCGCCGCGGAAGCGCGACAGTTCCGCGAGCGCATCTCCCCGGTCCGCCGCACCCGGCACACTCGATTCCACGGCCTTCGCCCCGATCCCACGTGTCTTCTTGGTCGAAGCACAGGATCGAGCGAAGGACGCCCACGCCGCCGGGATCAACGAAAACCGGGCTCACGATGGTGTCTTGCTGCTACGGCGACGCTGTGAGGTTAAACAAGAAGCTCAGAGTTCCTTGAGAAAGAGGCTTGTCTGTCGGGCTCCGCGCGCGCGGAGTGCCCCGTTCCGCTGGAACCGGTCACGTAGCGGCAGGTATCTCCCGTCGGCCGGAAGCCGGGGCCGATTTCCGGTGCGGCAGGCCGCATCGTTGTAGCTGCGGTACGCCACAGATCTGGTAGCCCCGGCACCATGGCCCATGATTCACACCCGGCGGAAGCAATATCGCACACGTCGCGGAGGGCGCCCACGGCCAGACGGTCTTGATTGGCCCGCCTCATGCGTGCGTCGGCCGGCCAAAGCACGTTCGAGGGAGAGGCATCCTTGACACGGTCAATGTCTGCTACCGCCGACTGGACGCGGGCAATCTGCTCACAAGCTGAGACGGTCCCCCTGGCCGCCAAGTCCCACATCGCCTGCGTCTGCGCGTGTCGGGAGGCGGCTGTGGCGAGTTCGACCGCCGCGAGGGCCGCGGCGAACCCGGCATCCCGGTCGTGTTGGCTGAAAGGTCCTGCGGGCGGACCCGGGTGATGGACGTTCCACGCGGCCATCGGGCTGAACCGACAAGCCCGCAAATCGTCGTCCAGCTGCTGAGCGTCGGGGGCCGGCAGACCCACAACGCCCAGCAGCTGGGTCAACGTGCGCGCGGCCAGCTCAGGCCGATAGCTGCCCTCACTGGCGCGCAAGATGCCGCAGGCCACCGAGCTGGCAAGATTGAGGACGCTCTCCTGTGCCAGGTATCCGCATGGGTTGCTGCCCGACCGGCCTGGAGTGGCGATGAACGCCCTGACGGCCGGGGCCGCTTCGGGATTGGCGGACACCCAGCGCTCGGCCGTGGCGCGCCAGATGTCCGGGCTCGTCAGCAAGGGGTTACGGCCGGTGAGGTGGAGCATCCTCGCCAGGTCCACGACAGCGGCATGCTCCGGCGCCATACGTGTCACGGCGGCAAAGTCCCAGTCGATGACCCCGACATGCCGCCCGGCGATGAGCAGATTCTCGTATTTGCCGTCGTGGTGGACGATCCGTGGTGGACCATCTGTCGCCGTGGAGGGCAACAAGGGGCGAAGTAGCTGCCACAGCTGGTCGAACGCGGGTGCACCGTAGCGTTCGAGCGGGAGCCGACGATCCACTTCTCCCAAAAGCCTCCGGAGGAGAGCGATCCGGGCCTCCTCCCACGTCGACGCGCCCTCGAAGACCAGCGGCTGCTCCTGACGTGCCGGGTCGCGCAGCTGGTCTATCGCCGACGTCTGGAGCGCCTCGAGTTCCGAGGTATCCAGGTTCAGCAGATCCGCGCAGCATTCGGCAAAGCCGACATCGGCCATCGCGCGGTCGCCGGCAGGCCCGTCCGAGGCTGCCGAACCCAGCCAGGTCAGCTCTTGATGGAGGCTTCCATCCTTGATCCACTCGTAGATGAGCGATGGCAGCCAGGCCATCTGACTCCGACCCCGTACTGCGTCATACATTGCTCGAGGGGGCAGTACCGCCAGGTCGTACGGATCTGTGCCCACGTGCGCGACGCGGTTCACCGACCACCTTGTTCGTCCCATCGTGCTGTGATCGACGAGGTAGACATCGTTGTACCAGCCGTGCGCGTATGGCTCACCTTTCGCGGGCATGTGCGCTCCTCGACACCTTGAGATGACCGATGCGCTTTCGCTCGACACCGGAGACGACACGACCTGCTGGGGCTGGACGGCGGCTGACGAGGTTTCTACCGCAGGAGCATCGACGCCTGCCGCGCAGGCGCAGCGTCAGGACTGGTTCGGCTCGGTCGGGCGCCTCAGTGTAAGCTTTTCGCTTAACCTTGGGCCGCTCTGTAGCAGCAAGTGGCTTGACCTGTCCGGGTTTTCGTTAATTCCGGTGACGTGGGCGGCCTTCGCCTGATCCTGTGCTTCGGCCAAGAAGACACGGGGGATCGGGGCGAAGGCCGCGGAATCGAGTGTGCCGCGCGCGGCTGAGCGCGGGGACGCGTTCGCGGAACTGTCGTACTTCGGGCGTGAACTGCATTCTTGCCTGACGCGTCGCGCGGACGCGCTGGTGCGGCTGCCGCGGGCCGCGGACGGGCGCCTGGTGCTGGCTGTGGACGTGAGCCCGTGGTTGCGGCCGGACGCTGACATGCTTGCCGCCGACCGAGTCGTGTACCGACGCGGCGGTCACCAGCACCGCGAGCAGCAGGCCGAGAGTGTCGGTGACGATGTGCCGCTTGCGGCCTTTGATCTTCTTCGCCACATCGATGCCCTGGTCCGTCTCGGCGACGTTGCACGAGGTCTTGACGCTCTGCGCGCCCATGACCGCGGCCGACGGGCCGGCCGCACGCCCATGTGTCCGGCGGGTGCGGTCGCGCAGCAGCCTGGGCTGGGGGCGACCGCGGTCGACACCGGCGGTCGACATGGACGACGCGCTCGCACGCCTGCTGCGGGTCGAGTAGCCGTGCCGCGGGCCTCTCGCACTGCCAGGGCCAGGCCGCCGAACGGCACGCGGACTCCATCCGGTTCGTGCTGTTCGAGGCGCGCCCCGCCGGCCTGACCTCGCTCCAGGTCCAACACGCCACGGTGCTGTACCTGTTGGGCACACGACGCGGTACGCGTGGTCCGGCTGTCGCGTTGTCGGCTGGGGGATTGGATGCGTGATGCGGCCTGCGCCGTCATCGGTGTGCGGCGTGTCTGCGAATACGGAGGGTGCTGCCCCCGATGAGGCCTTCGAGGGCAGCACGCGACGGTTGAGGGAGTCTGCTGTCGGCTTTCCCCACGAGCTACGCGAAAGGGAGGCCGATCGGCTCGATGCGGTTGCGGCGGTCTTCGGCCAGGCGGCGTCGTCCAACATCCATGGCCTGCTGTGCTCGGCAGCAGCAACACTCACCGACTCCCGGCATCTCCTCGTGGTGCCACGATCGCAGGGTGGCCGTTCCAGTTTCCGATGCCGCCTCGAAGTGCAACTGGAGAAGGGTTGCGACCGTGCGAACCGTGACGCAGGCCGTGTTGGTCAGGCGGTGGCATACGTCCAGGCGCCGCAATACTTGATGGTTGTGCCAGTGGATACGCAGGCCCGGAAGTACACGACCGCACCTTCAGCGAAGCTCTCGTCGTCGTCGACGGTTGTGTAGCCTCCATTGTGGTTGAAACGGGTGTACACAGTGCCGGATGAGCCCAGCTTGAACTGGACAGCGACGCCATAGCCGTCGAAACAGCCGTCGGAGATTTTGAAATGTTCGCCATACGAGTCGAACTCGACATACGCGCAACCGTCGGTGGTGTAAGCGTTGTACGATTTCGTACCAGCGGCGTTGGCGGGATTCGCGACGCCGAGCACCAGGGTGGCCGCGGCGGCGGCGCCCACAGCTGCTGAGGCGAGCTTCTTGCGGAGCGTCATGGAGTCTCCAAGAAGGGTGACGAAGGACTGCAGGTTCCCAAGGGCTGTGCATCGGCCGGGCCGACCGCGCCCCCGGCTACCAGAAATGAAACGGCTGAGATCGGAAATGTGATGGCCCTTGGCCGATCTGGACGACCAACATGGGACAGACAATGCCGTGTTGGTGGTGATCCTTCACAAGTTCCGGTTGTAAGCCAATCCGCAGAAGTACGGGGATTTGCCGTGGTAAAACCGTCTGAAGGTGAGGCGCGGGGGTGAGGAAGACGAGTAGCAGATCGGATCTGCTTCGTAGCAGGTGACAATGCGCCGGGATCCGTTCACCGGTGACATGGTGCGTTCGATGGCCCAGGGTATTGGCCGAGCCGCTCGAAGCCGTCGGCTTTGCGGGCAGTCCACACGTAGGAGCAACGACCGCGGAGCCAGTTGGCGACACGGGCCGCGGGCTGTGGTGGAGGGTTGGGTGCGTCGTCGCGCGAACGGCGCGGGCGTTGGCCCCGCTGTCGCGGATCGTCTTGGAGTACGCGGAGGGGCATTCGATCCTGGAGGTGTCGCGGCGGCTCGGCGTCGCCGCGATTCCTGGAACGCAGGCCAGACTGGCTCGCGGACGAGCGGTAGCCGGGTGTCCCGCGGACGATCACCGGCGCGGATGTGGAGCGGGTGATCGTGAAGTCTGGAGGAGAAGCCGGCGAACGCGACGCACTGGTGTCCTGAATCGGTAATTCGTTTGCAGTAGCTGGCGAGGGATTCGAGGCGTCGTGGTGCCTGCGCAAACGTCGTCGTGGGTGCGGAGTTCGGGCACCCCGGGCATCATCGGCACCACCGGCTGGGACCGGTCCAGCGCCTGGATCTGCGACTCCTCGTCGACACACAGCACCAACGCCCGCTCGGGCGGATCGAGATACAGCCCGACGACGTCGTGGACGTTGCCCACGAAGAACGGGTCCGTCAGTTTGAACGTCTCGGTGCGGTGCGGCTGGAGGCCGAACGCCCGCCACACCCGCGAGACCGTCGACTGCGACAACCCGGTCTTCGCGGCCATCGAACGCGTCGACCAGTGCGTCGCGTTCGCCGGCGCCGACTCCAACTTCCTGGCGATCAGGTCGGCGACCTGCTCGTCGGTCACCGTCCGCGGCCGGCCCGGCCGCGGCTCGTCCGACAACCCCGCGACACCGCCACGTCCGCTACCGAAACTGGGTACCCGTCGTCCTCGAACGCGTCACACGCAAGCGCGATCCGCGCCCGCAAAGCCATGTCCTGCGCGGACTTGCGCCGACGCACCCACCGCCCCAACTCCGCCCGCTCGGCAGCAGTCAGATCCAACGGCGCAAGCTCCGGTCCAGGACGCGTCACAGCACAACATCAAACGAACTAACGAATCAGAACACCAGGCCGTGTCTGATGGATTGAGACCGTGTCCTATGTGGTGTGGCCTCGTAGTCGTTTGAAGCAGATGAGGGCTGCGGCGAGGGTGGTGGAGGCCAGGAACAGGTCGTGTCTGCGTTCGTGGCGGATGGTCAGCCGGCGGTAGCCGGTCAGCCAGGACATCGTGCGTTCGACGACCCAGCGGTGCCGACCGAGCCGTTGCGACGTGTCGACGCCTTTGCGGGCGATCCGCACGCCGATCAGCTTGCCGCGCACCCAGCGCCGCAGGGGAGAGTTGTCGTAGGCCTTGTCCGCATGCAGCTTCCCGGGCTTCCACGGTCGGCCGCGGTGCGGGTCGTGCTTGGTCAAGAGCGCTCCGACCAGCGGCCTCAAGCCTTTGCTGTCATGGCAGTTGCCGGCTGGGACACCGGCGACGAGCGGCAGTCCGGCCCGGTCGGACAGGACGTGCAGCTTGGAGCCGGGCTTGCCCCGGTCCACGGGACTCGGGCCGGTGAGCCCGCCCCCTTTTTCGCACGGACGTGCGCGTCGACCAGGACCCGGGACAGGTCCACCAGCCCGCTGTCCGCGAGGAGTTCGCGCAGCCTGCGGTGCAACCGGCCCCACAGCCCCGCATCCGACCAGATCGTGAAACGACGGTGCACCGTCGACTTCGACGCCCCGAAGCACGGCGGCAGATGCCGCCATGCACACCCGGTCGTCAACACGAACACGACCGCGGCGAACACCGCCTCGTCGTCGATGTTCGCCGTCCCACCGCTCTGCGGCCGGACCTTCGCCGGTGGCAGCAACGGCTCCACGACCTCCCACAACCCGTCAGGAACGATCCAACCCCACCCCGAACTCCCCATGACTCAGCGACGACCACACAGCCACATAGGACACGGTCGAAGTGAACCGCTCCGGGTCTGATGGAGGCTCGATTCCCTGAGAGGATCGAGTCATGGCGCGTCCGTCCCCCTACCCTGCTGAGCTTCGTGAGCGTGCGGTGCGCATGGTCGCGGAGGTTCGCCCCAACT
>NZ_BAABHS010000061.1:0-26297 GCF_039542225.1 Yinghuangia aomiensis
GGCCGGAGCCGGCGACGACGGCCCCGCGGGCGCGGCCCGCTGCCCGCCGCGGCCGCCGCGGCCGCCGCGGCCGCCGAACCGATGGTCGACGAGCGCGGCGACCAGGATGAAGACGACGACGAGCCCCACGAAGACGTTGCGGCGCTTCGGGTCCCGCCACCACATGGGCGCCGAAGCACCCCTGCCGGAACGACTGATGGCGCATCACCCCGCACAACCGAACCCCGTGCTTTGCCCCCAGCATGCTCGCTTTGCGCCGCGATATGCGCCGTGCGCCCCAGATGCGCCGGTTAGTGTGACGGGTTTTCCCCATCAGGTGATGAATAGGGAGGTTCCGGCGAAGAATTGATCAGATGCGACAAGTCCGCAGGCAACTCGTGATCACAGCCCCAGCTCCCTCCGGGCGAACCCCACCGCCAGCCCCACGCGTTGCTCCCGCTCGACGCCCGGGGTCCCCGTCACGATCTGCAGCGCGAAACCGTCCAGCATCGCGTGCAGCCGAGCGACGAAGGCGTCCGTGGCAGCCGCGTCCGGTTCGCCCCACTCCTCCGCGGCTGCTCCGGCGGCCACCAGCCCGCGGAGTTCCGCGGCCCACACCTGCTCTATCTCGGTCCCGGCCGCGAGCACCTCCGGGTCGCCGAGGGAACGCCCGTGCACCGCGACCCAGATCGTCCACCGCGGGTCGGCCCGGCCGGTCGGCAGGTAGAGGTCGATGTAGGAGGCCAGCCGCTCCGCCGCGGGCACGTCCCGGGCCAGCAGCGCGGCCCGCCGCGCCCCCAGCAGGTCCTCGCTCCACCGGAGCGTCTCCACCAGCAACCGGTCCTTCGACCCGAAGTAGTACAGGATGTGCCCGCCGCTGATGCCGAGGCGGCTGCCCAACGCGGCCATCGTCATCGCGTCGAGGCCGCTTTCCGCGATCGCGTCGAGCGCGGCCTGGAGGACGACTTCGCGCGGCTGTTCGAGCCGTTTGCGCCGGGTGGGCGGCACGGTGGGTCCCCTTGTCGTTCGGTGTCGGCCACGTCGGCCGGACATGCCGACCGGACACGCCGTTCCGGGCCGGCCACGCCGACCGGACGCTATCCGCCCGCCGCGGCCCCGGTGCGCGCGACCCCGGGCCCGCGCGCACCGGGATGTCCGGCGATCTCCTTCGTCAGACCCGCGGCTGCTGCTGCGTGATGCAGTGGATGCCGCCCCCGTTGGCGAAGATCTCCCGCGCGTCCACGAGTTCGATCGTGCGGCCGGGGAACGCCTTGGCGAACGTGGCGGCGTTCTCCTCGTCGCGCGGGTCGTCGAAGCCGCACAGCACCACGACGCCGTTGGCCACGTAGTGGTTGATGTAGCTGTAGTCGACCCAGCCGTGCCCGTCCTCTTCCAGCACGGTCGGCGCGGGGATCTCGACGACCTCCAGCTTGCGGCCGCGGGCGTCGGTCTGGGCGCGCAGCAGCGCGGCGTTCTCCTTGCCGACCTCGTGGTCCGGGTGTGCCGGGTCGGGCTGGGTGTGGCACAGCACCAGGCCCGGGCGGGCGAAGGACGCGACGATGTCGATGTGGCCGCGGGTGCCGTAGCGCTCGTAGTCGCGGGTCAGGCCGCGCGGCAGCCAGATGACCTTCTCGGCGCCGAGGTAGGCGCGCAGTTCCGCCTCGACCTCGGCCTTCGTCCAGCCCGGGTTGCGGCCTTGGTCGAGCTGCACCGTCTCGGTGATGAGCACGGTGCCTTCGCCGTCGACGTGGATGCCGCCGCCCTCGTTGACCATGCGGGACGCGTAGCGCCGCGCGCCGGACAGCTCGACGACGTGCTCGGCGATGTGCTGGTCGTGCTCCCAGGACGCCCACTCCTGCGCGCCCCAGCCGTTGAAGATCCAGTCGGCGGCGGCCAGGCCGCCCTGCCCGTCGGTGAGGAACGTGGGGCCGATGTCGCGCATCCACGCGTCGTCGAGGGGCCGCTCGACGATCGTCAGCGGCTCGTCGACGAACCGCTTCACGCTGTCGGACTCGCCGGTGTTGGCGACCAGGGTGACCGGCTCGTAGCGGGCGATCGTCGCGGCGACCTTGCCCCACGCGGCGCGGGCCCGGTCGAGGTCGTCATTGGCGCCGGTGCCGCCGTCGCCGAAGGTCTCGTTCGACGTGGGCCAGGCCATCCAGGTCCGCTCGTGCGGCGCCCACTCGGCGGGCATCGAAAAGCCGTCTTGGTCCGGGGTGTTGGTCATGGGACAGTCCTCAGCAGACAGGGAAGGGGAGTTACAGGAAGTAGAGCCGGTTGAGGGTCACCGACTCGGCGGGCTCGGACGTCACCGGTGCGCCGTCGAGGGTGACGAGGCCGGTGTCGGCGGCCACCCGGACTTCGGCGGTCCGGTTGTTGAGCACCATGGCCGCGGGGCCGATGCCGCGCGTGCCGCGCACCCCGACGCGGCGCCGCTTGGTGGGCATCAGGTCGCCGCCGTTGTCCGCGGCGGCCTGGCTGGTGAACGCCACGGACAGTTCCGCGGGGGCCGCTCCGTGCGCACCGAACTGCGGTCCGAGCACCAGGGGTTCGCAGGTATCGGTGGTCGCGTTCGGGTCGCCGACGACGCCGTACGCCGGGAACCCGGCTTTGAGGACGAGCTGCGGTTTGGCACCGAAGTGGTCGGGCCGCCACAGCACGATGTCCGCCATCTTCCCGGGCTCGATCGACCCGACCTCGTGGGAAAGGCCGTGGGCGATGGCCGGGTTCACGGTGAGCTTGGCGATGTAGCGCAGTACGCGGGCGTTGTCGTGCCAACCGTCGGCGGGATCGCCTTCCAGCGGCCCGAGTTCGGCCTTCATCTTGCCCGCCATGGCGAACGTGCGGCGCACCGTCTCGCCGGCGCGGCCCATGCCTTGGGCATCGGACGAGGTGATGGGGATGATGCCGAGGTCGTGCAGCACGTCTTCGGCACCCATCGTCCCGGCGCGGATGCGGTCGCGGGCCATCGCCGCGTCGCCCGGCAGGTCGGGTTTCAGGTCGTGGGCGGACACGATCATGCCGAAGTGCTCGGCGACCGCGTCGCGTCCGAACGGCAGCGTCGGATTGGTCGAGGAGCCGATGACGTTGGCGACGCCCGCCATGCGCATGATGTTCGGGACGTGCCCGCCGCCGCAGCCTTCGATGTGGTACGCGTGGATCGTCCGGCCTTCGAGCACCGCCAAGGTGTCCTCGACCGACAGGCATTCGTTCAACCCGTCGGTGTGCAGGGCCACTTGCACGTCGTGGTCTTCGGCGACGCGCAGCGCGGTGTCGAGGGCGCGGGCGTGCGCGCCCATGTCCTCGTGCACCTTGAAGCCGGACGCGCCGCCCTCGACGAGGGCTTCGTCCAGCGGCCCGCGGCCCGACGACGAACCCCGGGCCAGGAACGCGATGTTGACCGGCCACGCGTCGAACGCGGAGAAGGCGTGCCGCAGCGCCCAGGGGGAGTTGACCCCGACGCCCCACACCGGCCCGAACTCCTGGCCGACGATCGTGGTGACCCCGGCGGCCAGCGACGCCTCCATGATGCGGGGGCTCAGCAGGTGCACGTGCGTGTCGATGGCGCCCGCGGTCGCGATGAGGCCTTCGCCGCTGACGATGGTCGTGCCGGTGCCGACCACGACGTCGACGTTGTCGAGGGTGTCCGGGTTTCCGGCGCGCCCGATCGAGGCGATGCGTCCTTCGCGGATGCCGATCGACACCTTGCGGATGCCCTGGACCG
Organism: Yinghuangia aomiensis; assembly: GCF_039542225.1. Taxonomy (NCBI): domain Bacteria; kingdom Bacillati; phylum Actinomycetota; class Actinomycetes; order Kitasatosporales; family Streptomycetaceae; genus Yinghuangia; species Yinghuangia aomiensis. The sequence goes on from NZ_BAABHS010000061.1 coordinate 3,704, forward strand.
CGTCGATCACGACCACGTTGCTGATGACGATGTCGCAGGTGTCGCGCACCGTTTCGGCTTTCAGATGCAGGCCGTCCCGGGCGGTCTTGCCGAAGCCGGCGAGGAACTCCTCGCCGTGCCGCTGCGCGTCGGACTCGACCTCGATGATCAGCCCGGAGTCGCCGAGGCGGATGCGGTCGCCGGCGCGGGGGCCGTACGAGGAGGCGTAGTCGCGCGGGTCCAGTGCTGCGGAGCTCATCGTCCGTCGCCTCCGTTGTCCGCGTGGTAGATGCGGGGTTCGCGCGGCTCGCCCGGCACGGCGGTGTCCAGGTAGCCGCAGGCGCGGGCCCGGCGCAGCGCTTCGTCGCGGGCGCCGGGGGCGTCGAGGGGGCCGTCGACGAGGCCCGCGAAGCCGATCGCGATGCGGTCGCCGCCGATCGGGACGAGACCGACGGAGACCGTCGCGCCCGGGTCGAACCGGACGGTGGATCCGGCCGGGATGGCGGCGCGGCGCCCGTAGGCGGCCGCGCGGTCGAAGCGCAGGCGCGGGTTGGCCTCGAAGAAGTGGAAGTGCGAGGTGACGCTGACCGGGACCGCGGCGGTGTTCTCGACGTCGAGGGTGACCACGTCGGCGTCCGCGAACGGGTCGGTGGGCGCGTCCCCGAAGAGGATCGCGCCGGGTGCGTCGGTGCCCAGCGAGCCGGGTCCGGCGGTGGCGGGCGGGGTGAAGCCGCCGGTGCGCGAGCCGCCGGTGTGGCAGGCGCGGTCGGTCGGCGTCGGGAGTGCGCCGACGCGTTCGGCGGAGCGGAACGGGTCGGTGACCACGGCCAGGCGCGTGGCGTCGTCGAAGACCGCTTCGATCTTGACCTCGGCGACGATGTCGACCACGCCGGGCAGCACGTCGTCGGTGGTGAGGACGCTGCGGGCGGCGTCGATCGCCTCGGCGAGGCGTCGGCCGTCGCGGGCGGCCTCGCACACGGTGTCGGCGATGAGCGCGTGCGCCTCGGGCACGTTGAGGCGCAGCCCGCGGGCGCGCCGGGCGCGGGCCAGCTCGGCGGCCGTGAAGATCAGCAGCCGGTCCCGCTCGGTGGGGGTCAGACGCACGGAACCTCCGGTTTGTACGGCGTTCAATACGGGATTGAACAGCGTTCTAAACCGAGTGTCAAAGATCCGCGGCCCGACGTGGCGCGGCATGTCGCACGGCACGAAGCACGTCACGCGGCGCGCCCCGTCTCCGATCCGGCGAAAACGGAAGTGGCATAGACCAATTCCGCTATCCACAAGGCGACGGTGAGCCGGTTGATTACGGCTAGCGGCGGGTGCGCGCCCCTGCGATCTTTCTCCCACGCCGCTGATGATCAACAGTGGCCGGAGAAAACGAGGTCCCCCATGAAGCACAAGCGCAAGCTGGTCGTCGGTCTGGGCGCGGTGGCCATGAGCTTTGGCATGGTCGCCACCGCGGGCACGGCCAGTGCGGGCACCAACAACACCGACTACGTCTATTCGAACGGCACCGCCGCGGGCAAAGTCTGGTTCGACAACGACGGCGACTGGTTCTACGTCCAGGACCTGAAGTCCGACAGCCACGGCGTGGCCGTGCAGTACCGGGTCGACAACTCGTACGCGCACCCGCTGCTCGTCAACAACGGCGGCAAGGGCACGGTCAAGGCATTCAACAAGGACTTCCCCGAAGGAGCCACGGTCTGGTTCCGCGCCTGCCTGACCGAGGACAGCGTCGCCTGGGACTGCGACGACATGGCCTGGAGCGTTTCGGCGGTCAAGGCCAGGGCCTGACACCTTCCCGCCCCGCATCCGCCCGCGGCCCGACCCCGGTCCGCGGGCATCCGCACGAACCGCCCGGAATTCGTCCGTTCCGCGGCCCTCATGTCTAGAACCTGCTTCTAGCTGTCCGGATTGCATCCGAGGTAGCAGGGGTTCCGGATAATTGAAATCACATTTTGCTTACGCCTCTCCGCTCGACACGTGTCGCCTCAGGAAGATGCATGCGATCACCCCGGATCCGCCCGGGGCCGCGATCGCGGCCCCGGGCGCCACCACGAGGAGTGTGCGTGCGCAAGCTACGCAACGTGTTGCTCGGCGCCGCGGTCGGCTTGGCCGTCATGGCGGGCACGACGCCCGCGCACGCGGACAACGCCAGTGCGGTCGCGGCCTTGCAGAATGGCGCCAATCAGGGGGCGGCCACCGACTACCCCGGCGTCGTCGGCGCGCTGCGCGACGGCAGCACTGTCACGAACGTCGCCGCGGGCTACAGCATCAACGGCTCCTCTGCCCCGGCCGATCCCACGTCGAAGTACCGGATCGGCAGCAACACGAAGCTCTACACGTCGACCGTGGTCCTCCAACTGGAGGCCGAGGGCAAGCTGTCGATCGACGACACGGTCGCGAAGTACCTGCCGAACGCCGTCAATTCCAACGGCTACGACGGGCACAACATCACCATCCGGCAGCTGCTCAGCCACACATCGGGGTTGCCGGAATACGCGGACTACAAGGTCCTCCCCTTCATCAGCCTGGCCTGGTGGTACTACTACAACGACCTCAGGGGCAGCCACTACACGCCGCAGAACCTCGTCGACACAGCGCTGTTGGTGACGCCGGGCACGCCCGGGCCGCATGCGTGGCACTACGCCAACACCAACTACATCCTCGCCGGCATGATCATCCAAGCCGTCACCGGCCACGACCCGTCCGTCGAGATCCAGAACCGGATCATCACGCCGCTCGGCCTCAGCGGCACGTCCTTCCCGGTGTCCGACACCAACATCTACGGCAACTTCCTGCACGGCTGGCGGCTCAACGCCGACGGGACGCGCAGCGACGTGTCGGCGTCCAACGTCGAGCTGTTCTGGAGCGCGGGCGCGATGATCTCCACGGCCCAGGACCAGGCCTCCTTCGTCTCGGCGCTGCTGGGCGGCCAATTGCTGCCGCCCGCGCAGATGACCGAACTCAAGACGACCGTCGCGACGCCGTCCCCCACGGATACGTACGGATTGGGCATCACGCGCGTCGTACTGACCGAGTGCGGCAACAAGGTCGTATGGGCGCACGGCGGAAACATCCTCGGCTACCACAACAAGTGGTACGCCAGCGAGGACGGCACCAAGGTCGCCGTCCTGGCGGGCAACGAGAACCACGGCGGGGACGACACCCCCGGTCAGCTGGCTCTCAAGACCGGCACGCGCAACGCCGTCTGCCGGCTGCTCTCCTGACCCGCCCGCACGACCCCGTGCGGCCCGGACCCCCGACCGGGCCGCACCGCCCCGGACGGTGAGGCGCGGGCAGCCGCCGCCAGGCCCGCGCCTCACCCCACCCGGCCGCACGCAAAGCACCGCCGCACCCCGCGCCATCGCCCGGCGCACTCCCCGGCACCGCCCCCAGACCACCCGAGCGCCGCCGAAGCCCCGCCCAAGCGCCGCCCGCGGCTCATCCGAGCCGCGCCACCCGCCCCGCGAGCCCGTCCAGCAGCAGTGCGAGTCCGCGTTCGAAGCCGCGCTCGTCGAGGCCCGCCAGGCCGCCCGGTGCTTCCCCCGCGGCCTCCAGCGTGTCCGCCAGAGCCGGGTGGTCCGGCCGGTAGCCCCCCGCCGGCCGGACGAACCCCGCCGTGTAGGTCTCCAGGACCGAGCCGAGCACCAAGTAGTCCACCGCCGCGGACACTTCGGCCACCTCGGCGGCCGGCAGCCGGAGCGCCAGGAGCAGCCGGGCCAGCGCGTCGTACCCGTCCAGCGCCTCGCGCGTCTGTACCGGGCGGCGGGCGATCACCGGCAGGATCGCGTGGTGCCGCAGGAAGACCTTGCGGTAGGTCCGTGCGTACCTGGCCACGCCGTCGCGCCAGGGCAGCGATTCGTCCACCGCGTCCCGCAGTTCGTTGCTGATGTGCGCGGTCATCGCGTCCAGCAGGTCGTCCTTCGACGCGACGTGGTTGTAGAGCGACGGCCCGCGCACGCCCAGACGTGCCGCAATGGCGCGCATGGTGACCGCTTCCGCGCCGTCCTCGACGGCGAGGTCCAGCGCCGCAGCCGCGATGGCATCCCTGCTCAGCAGCGGATTCGACGGCCGTCCCATGCCACCCACCCCTCGTCCCGCCGGGCCGTCGGGCCCGGTCTTCCGTCACTCGGCGTAGCGAGCCTAGCCCGCAAATTGGGGGCTTCCCGCGGCCGGGGGCGGCGGCTACAGTCTCCAAAACTAACTAAGTAAGTTTTCTCGATCGGACGACGCGCGCACCTCCCCCCGGCGGCGTGTCCGGCCCGCCCGATCGACCTGCCTCCCCGGATGAGGGCCCATGACCGAGCACCCGCCGCACGCCCCGGCACCCGCCACGAGACCCACCGCGAGCCCCACGGCCGCCGCGGCCGTCGACGCGGACGCCGCACACCTGGAGAGCCTCGGCTACCAGCAGGAGCTGAAGCGCAGCCTCAGCGTCTTCGGCAACATCGCCATGGGATTCGCGACCGTCTCCCCCGTGGTCGGCCTCTACGCGGTCGTCCAACTCGGCATCGTCGTGGCCGGCCCGGCCTGGATATGGGCGCTGCCCGTGGTGTTCCTCTGCCAGGCGTTGGTGGTCTGCGTGTACGCCGAGCTGGCCGCGGACTTCCCGGTCTCCGGCGGCGCCTACCAGTGGACGCGGCGGCTCATCGGCCCCAAGTACGCGTGGATCGTGGGCTGGATCACCACCTGCGCGCTGATCTTCGCGCACACCACGATCGCCTACCTGGCCTCGCCGTGGTTCTTCGCGCTGTTCGGCTGGACACCCACACCGGGCCGGGTGGTCGCGGTCGCCGCGCTGTTCCTCGTGCTGTGCGCGCTCATCAACGCGTACGGCATCGACGTCCTCAAGCGCGTCGTCGACCTGGGCATCGCGGCCGAAGCCGTCGCGTCCGTGCTGGTCGGCATCGGCCTGCTCCTGCTCTTCCGCGAGCACGGCTTCTCGATCCTCACCGACACGTTCGGCGCCGAAGCGCTGTCCGACGGCTCGAAGGCCATGGCGTTCACCACCGCGCTGGCCGTCGCCGGGTGGGCGTTCGTCGGCTTCGACGCGTGTGTGGCGATGGCCGAGGAGACCGTCGGCGCGGCCAAGCAGGTGCCGCGTGCGCTGTGGTGGGCGTTCCTCAGCGTCGGCGTGATCGTCATCCTCAACGCGGTCGCCGTCGACCTCGCGCACCCGGACCCGGCGAAGGTCATGACGGGCGAGGACCTCGACCCGGTGACCACGGCGGTGGTGTCGGCGTTCGGCGACTGGTCGGCCAAGCCGTTCATCGTCGTGGTCATCGTCGCTTTCGTGGCGTGTGCGCTCGCGTCGCAGGGCGGCGGAGCCCGGGCGATGTTCTCGATGGCCCGCGACGGCGTCCTCCCGGCGTCGGGCACGCTGCGCAAGGTCAACCGGCGCCAGGTCCCGATCGGCGCGCTCGTGGTCGACCTGGTGATCAGCTCGGCGGCGCTGCTGCTGGGGCTGCGGGCCTCCGCGATCGGCAGCATCATCACGTTCGGCAGCTCGGCGCTGTACCTGACCTTCTTCGCCATCGCGCTCGCCGCGCTGATCGCGCGGCTGCGCGGCACGTGGGTGCCGCGCGGCATCCGGCTCGGCCGCTTCGGGCTCGTCGTCAACGCCGCGGCGGTCGTGTGGCTCGGCTTCGAGTTCGTCAACATCACCTGGCCGCGCACGATCCTGGCGCCGCCGGACGCCCCGGCCTACCAGGTGTGGGCCGCGGTCATCGGCATCGTGCTGGTCCTGGGCACCGGCCTCGCCTACCTCCTCGTCGCCCGCCCGCAGCGCGCCCTCGAAGCGGCCGCCCGCGAGCAGGAAGCCCGCGCCGCCGCCGCGGCCCGCACCACCCCCATCGCACCGACCGGAAGCCCCGCATGAGCAACCCCGCACCGCACCGCACCGTTCCGCACAACGGCACCTCCGCCGACCTGGTCGTCGTCGGGGCACGCGTCCTGACCCAGGACCCGGACCGCCCGTTGGCGACCGCGGTGGCCGTGCGCGGCGGCCGGATCGTCGCGGTCGGCGACGACGCCGACGTCCGCCCGTTCGTCACGGCGCGGACCGAGGTCCTCGACGCGGCCGGGCAGGTCGTCACCCCCGGCCTCACCGACTGCCACCAGCATCCGGTGCACGGCTCCGAAATGGCGCGCGGCATCAGTCTGGTCGGCGCGACGACCCTCCCCGAGCTGCGCGCCCGGCTCGCCGCGCACGCGGCCGCGCTCGGCCCGGAGGACTGGATCGTCGGCTACGGCGGCGAGTACGGCGCGTTCGCCGGCGGCGTGATGCACCGCGACCTGATCGACGACGCGGTCGGCGGACGCCCGGCGCACCTGACGATGTCCGACGCGCACACCGCGCTGATGAGCACCGAAGGCCTGCGCCGGGCCGGAATCACCGGCCCGCGCGCGTTCGCCGACCGCTCGGAGATCGTCTGCGACGACCGCGGGCCCACCGGCGAACTCCACGAGATGAGCGCGACCGCGCTCGGCTACGCGGCCGTCCCGCCCATGCCCGCCGAGGAGTTGGCGACCCGGGTCGAGGCGCTGTTCGCCGAGCAGGGCAAGCTCGGCGTCACCGGCGTGCACGTGCTCGACGACGGCCCCGGCACCGCCGCCACCCTGGCCGCGCTCGACGCGGCGGGGCGGCTCGGCATGCGGGTGCGGTTCGCGCCGTGGTGCCCGCCCGGCGAGGTCGACAACCTCGCGCAGCGGATCTCCGACCTGCGCGGCCTGCTCGCCGGTGCGTCGAAGGTGCGCCTCGCCGCGGTGAAGTTCTTCGCGGACGGCGCGATCGACGGCGGCGGCGCGTGGCTGCACGAACCCGACTGCTGCGGCCAGTCCCGCGAATCCCAGTGGCGCGACACGGCACGGTACGACGACGCGGTCCGCATCGCCGCGGCCAACGGACTCCCGGCCTGGACGCACGCCATCGGCGACCGCGCGGTGGCACGCACGCTCGACACCTACGCGGGCGTCGCCGCACCCGCCGGCACCCGGCACCGCATCGAGCACGCCGAGGTGCTGCAGGACGCGGAGATCGGCCGCTTCGCCGCGCTGGACGTCGTCGCCTCGATGCAGCCGACGCACATGGACTGGTCACTGCCCGACTACTCCGACAACTGGTCGACCCGGGTCGGACCCCGGCGCTGGGACCTGGCGTGGCGGTACGCCGACATCCTGCGGTCCGGCGGCCGGGTCGCGCTCGGCTCGGACTGGCCGGTGGCGGCGTTCGACCCGCGCCGGACCCTCGCGGGCGCGCAACTGCGCCGCCCGGCGGGCGAGCGCGGGCGGGCTCCGTACGGGGCGTCGCAGGCGATCGGCGCCGCGCAGGCGCTCGCGGGCTACACCACGGAAGCGGCCTACGCGGCCGGCGAGGAACACGTCGCGGGCCGGATCGCGGTCGGCTGCTACGCCGACCTGACGGTGTTCGCCGACGACCCGACCCGGTGCGCCCCGGACGACGTGGCCGACCTGCCCGTCACCGCGACGATCGTCGACGGGCGCTTCACGCACCGCACGGCCGCCTGACGGGTCGAAAACGGAAGCGGCGGCGCACACTTCGGTGTGCGCCGCCGCGCCCGGGTCATCCCACCGGCATCGCGAGCGGCCGCAAGCGGGCGCCGACGACGAACCCCGACCACGCCGAGGCGGTGAAGGACACCACCGGCCCCGCACGGCGTTTCGTATCGCGCACCCGCACGGCCGGTGCGGCGGGCGCGACTTCGACGCATTGGGCGTCCCAGTTCCGGCTGTAGGTGCTGGTGCGCCACGCGGGAATGACCGGTGCCACCCCGACGCAATTCCGACCCACCTCGCCGTACGTACTCGTGCGCCACCGCAGGTCTGTCACGCCATCCCCCTCAGCGTGTCGCCGGATCCTCATCGAGGTATTCCCGGCGGCCGTCCGGGTATTCGCGGTAGACGCGACCGTCGGCGTCGATGCCGGCGTGCGGAAGTCCCGCGGCGTCGGTTGCCTCGGCGGCCTCACGCACGGCCTTGGCCATCAGCTCCTCGGCGCGTTCCCGGCCGATCCGGTCGATGAGCGACTTGCCCTCGTCTGCTCCCATGGACCCCATGGCCTCGACGGTACCGGCGACTACCGCTACGCGCTCCACACCTGCCGGGCGCCGACCCACGTCGACCGCACCGGGATGTCGGCGATGCCGTCCGGGTCGACGGTCAGCAGGTCCTCGCCGAGGACGGTGAAGTCGGCGAGCATGCCCGGGGCCAGGCGGCCCTTGCGGTGGGATTCGCCGGTGGCGTGCGCCGAGCCGGTGGTGTAGACGCCGAGGGCTTCGAGCGGGGTGATGCGCTGGTCGGCGCCGAGGACTTCGCCGTCCGCCGTCCGCCGGGTGACCATCGTGCGGATCGCCAGCAGCGGCGGCAGGGGGCCGGCCGGGTGGTCGGACGAGCCGCCGACGGTGACGCCCGCGTCGAGGAAACGGCGGTGGCCGCAGGCCGCGGCGGCGCGCTCGTCGCCGTAGTAGCCGCGCAGTTTGCTGCCGTGGCCGTGCACGAACGCGCCGAACGGCACAGGGGTGACGCCCGCCGCGGCGATGCGTTCGACCAGGCCGTCGTCGACCAGGCTGCAGTGCTCGATACGGTGGTTGGTGCCCGCGTAGCGCGGTTCCGCGGCGCGGGCGGCGTCGATCGCGTCGAGGACCTTGCCGATCGCCAAGTCGCCGTTGGCGTGCACGGCGACCCGGCTGCCCGCCCGGTGCACGGCCAGCACCGCGGCGGCGAACTCCTCGTCCGTCATGAGCTGGATGCCGTTGTCGGCGCCGGTCTGGCTGGGGTACGGCGCCCGGCACAGGCAGGTTCCGCCCGCGAGCGCGCCGTCCATCATCATCTTGATGCCGACCAGCCGCAGGTGTTCGTCGCCGAAGCCGGTGCGCAGGCCGGTGCCGGCCAGGTCGCCGAAGTACCGGTGCCAGAGCAGCACGCCGACCCGGGGCGTGAGGACGCCGAGGCGGGCGGCTTCCTGGTAGAGCCGGAGTTCGCGGGGCGAGACCAGGGCGTCGCACCACGAGGTGAGGCCGACGGAGTGGAACTCGCGGCACACCTCGGCGAAGGACGGGACCAGCTCGTCGAGGGTGAACTCGTCGAAGAACTCCGGGGCGCCGCTGGGGCGGTACCACTGGTCGAACCAGGCGCCCTCGAACATCCAGCCGTCGAGGCGGCCGTCGGTGCCGCGGCCGAGGGTGCCGCCGTGCGGGTCGGGGTCGCCGTCCCGGTAGCCGGCGAGTTCGAGGGCGCGGGAGTTGGCGACGGCCATGTGGCAGGAGAAGTGGATGGCGACGACGGGGTGTTCGGCGGAGACCGCGTCGAGGGCGGCCCGGTCGAGGCGGCCCTGCGGGTCGGCGTTGGGGTCGTAGCCCTCCGCGACGACCCAGTGGCCGGGGCGGGTCGCCCGGACCCGGTCGGCCAGCGGGCCGCGCGAGCCGCCCGCGGCCGCCACCACGGTCGGAGTCAGGGCCAGACGCAGCCGGGTCTCGGCGAGCCCGGCAGGGTGGCAGTGCGCGTCGTTGAGGCCGGGGACGAGCGCGGCATCGCCGAAGTCGACGATCCCGGCACCGGGCAGGCGGTCGCGCAGTTCGGCGAGGTCTCCGGTGGCGACGATGCGGTCGCCGATCGTCGCGACGGCCTCGGGCCCGGCGGCGGGCTCCGGGTCGGCGAGGGTGATGATGCGGCGGGCCCGGAAGATGGTGGCGGCCGCGGGGCCGCCGGTGGCGGAGGTGTCGTTCGTCGCTGCGTTGCCTTGCGTCGTCATTTGCGCCTGCCGTTCGTGCGTTCGGTTCGTTGCCGTGCCGGGGTGGGGGTCCGGCGCCGCCGTCATACGGCGGCCTTCTCCGCGGCCCTGGCCGCCGGTTCGGGGGCGGGCGCGGTGCTGCGGGCGATCCGCCGGATCCCTTCGGCGAGGAGGCCGACGGCGACGTTCACGCCCAGGCCGATGAGGCCCGCGCTGATGTTGTTCGTGTCGACGGCGTGGCCGTCGTTGCCGAATGTCAGCCAGATGACCACCGCTTCGCCGGCGACGATGCCGGCGGCCGCGGGGATCGCGCCGACGAGCGGGCGGCGGCCGGTGAGCGCGTAGAGCAGCGCGGGGGCCATCTGCGCGAGTCCGGAGTAGGTGAGCAGCAGCAGGTTGGCGAGCGCGTCGGGGCGCTTGATGCCGAGGAACAGGGCGACGGCGACCGCGCCCACGACGGTGGTGTGGTTGACCATCAGTCCGGCGCGTTCGGTGCGGGTGCGGACGATGTTGCGGGCGACCAGCGACGACATGCCGAGCACGATCGCCGCGGACGGCACCATCGCGCAGGCCGCGGCCGCGGTGACCACGATGCCGACCGCCCAGTCCGGCAGGGCGCCGTTGGTCAGGTGGAGCAGGACGCTGCTGCCGCCGCCGGACGCCGCTCCGGCGACCACGATGCCGGTGAACCCGACGATCATCGGGATGGCCTGGCTGGCGCTGTAGAACGGGATCCAGATGCTGTTGTGGCGCAGCGCGCGCTCGTCCTTGGCGGACAGGACGGCGGGCCAGCCTTGCGGCATCGTCATGAACATGACGCTGACGAGGCTGGTGATCATGCTGGTGAAGAACCAGGTGCGGTCGAAAGGCCCGTTGTCGGCCACGGTGAGCTTGGTCGCGTGCGTGTCGGCGATCTTGTGGGTGATGTCGCCGATGCCGCCCGCGTAGTGCGCGGGGATCGCGATGACGAGCACGATCAGCACGATCACCATCAGCGCGTCTTTGAAGTACGCGGCGCGTGCCACGCCGCCGAGGCCGGACCACAGCACGAAGCCGACGATCAGCACGGATGCGGCGATCATGCTCGCGGTCCCGGAGTTGCTGCTGCCGGTGGCCAGTTCGACGACCAGGCCGAGGCCGGTGATCTGGAGCTGGAGGTAGGGCAGCAGGAACACGACGCCGAGCACGGCGGTGAGGGTGCCGAGCATGCGGCTGCCGTAGCGGTCGGCGAAGAAGTCGCCTTGGGTGAGGTAGCCGCGGTCTTTGCCGATGCGCCAGACGATCGGGGCGATGACGTACATGCCGACGTAGGCGAGCGGCAGGTACGGCAGGGCGTAGACGACGCCGACGCCCGACGCGTACGCCAGCCCGGCCAGGCCGAGGAACGTGAAGGTCGTGTAGACCTCGCCGGCTTGCAGGAACCACGTCGTCACGGCGCCGAAGCGGCGTCCGCCGACGGTCCATTCCTCCAGGCTGGCGGCCGGTTTGCGGCTGCCGAAGACGCCGAGGCCGGCGATCAGCAGCATGCCTGCGATGGAGACGGCGAGTGTGGTGTTCATCGGTCGCCCCCGTCCCGGCGGCGGGTGCGCTGGTACTCGACGTACCCGAGGGCGGGCGTCAGGAGGATCACCCAGGCCACACTCCAGGTCATCATCGACGGCATGCCCAGCCAGATGTGCGGGGCGTTGACGAACGGCAGCCACACCGTCGCCAGCAGTGCCGCTACGGGCACCATCAGCAGAAGGATTGCGACACGCATGGACCGCTCCCGGGGTCGTCGTCTCGATACCCTTGGAGCATGAAACTTCCCGGGTAAGATCCCGCGGAATCTGTCGAGAAACGTCATCCGGAGCCGTGTTATGAAGAATTCCGCCGATCTCCCGGCAACCGGAGAGTCGCATTCCGCCCCGCTGGACGAGACCGACCTGGCCCTGGTCAACGCCCTCCAGGCGGCGCCGCGCGCCTCGTGGACCCTGATCGGCCAGGCTCTCGGCATCAGCGCCGTCACCGCGGCCCGCCGCTGGGAACGCCTCAGATCACGCGGGCTGGCGTGGGTGACCGCCTACGGCGGCGCCTTCGTGCAGGAGGTCAACTGCGCGGCCTTCGTCGAGGTCGACTGCCACCCGTCGCAGGTGCGCGCGGTCACCGAGCGCCTGGTCCGCGACCCGCGCATCACCGGCATCGAGCACGTGTCCGGCGGCACCGACCTGTTCCTGACCGTCATGGTGTCCGACCTGACCGCGCTGTCGCAGCTCTCGATCGAGGTCATCGGCGCCCAGGAGGGCGTCAACGCGACCCGCAGCATGATCGCCACCCATCTCTTCACCGAAGGCAGCCGGTGGGACCTGCGCTCCCTCGCTCCCCACCAGCGCGGCATGCTCCGGCCCGGCGACGACGCGCCGTCGACCGGCATCGGCACCGTCGCCCCGGAAGACCGGCCCCTGCTCATCGCCCTCGGCCGCGATGGGCGCCTCGGCTACGGCGAACTCGCCGAAGCCACCGGCATGAGCGAGTCGACGGTGCGGCGCCGGGTCTCCCGGATGCTGCGCGAGGGCAGCGTCATCCCCCGCTGCGAAATCGCGCACGGCATCTCGGGGTTCCCGGTCTTCGTGCACTACCTGGCGGATGTCCCCAGCGCCGCCATGGCCCGCATCGGCGCGTCGATCGCCGCCGTCACCGAAGTCCGCATGTGCGCGTCCATCGCGGCCCGGCACGCCCTGCTGATCACCGCGTGGGTGCGCTCGGTGCCCGACACCCGGCGGCTGGAAGCCCACCTCGCCGAACGCTTCCCCGAACTCGCCATCCAGGACCGCCGTCTGACCCTGGCCAACCCGAAGCGAATGGGGCACCTGCTCGATCCGGAGGGCCGCAACACGGGCTTCGTGCCGATGGATTTGTGGGCGTGACCGGCGCCGCTCACCCGATGTAGGGCGTGATGCCCTGCGAGGCCGGGTCCATGGACCACAACTGGGGCGGGATCACGGTGCCGGCGGGCTTGTCGGGGCCGTAGGTCGTCGGGGCGGTCGCGCCGGGGACGGTGAAGCTGCCGAGGGCGAAGCCGGCGGCCTGGAAACTGGCGTAGTCGAGCGTGCGTCCGGCCTTCCGCGCGATGGCGGTGAACAGGGACAGGTCGCCGCATGCGCCGAGGACCGCGGTCGGGGCGGGGGCACTGCTTCCCCCGTCGCTGCCGCCGGTCGCCGACGGGGTGGCGAAGGCTTCGGTGACGGTCTCGTTGCAGTCGCGGTAGGTCGCCTCGTCCCAGTTCACGTTGTTGCCCGCGACGACGGCGCCGTTCAGGATGCCCAGTTCGTCGGCGTTGGCCGCGGTGAAGGCGCCGATCGACCAGTCCAGGAACAGCATCCGCGGCCGCCAGCCGGTCTTCGCGATGGCGTTGGTGAGGACCCCGACCGCGGAGCCGACCGGGATGACGATGTCCGCGCCGGACGAGCGGAGCTTCTCGGCGACGATGCCGGCCTGCGCGTCGATCGCCGCGGTGTCGAAGGACGCGGGTTCCATGACGGCCGTCGCGACCGGGTGGACTCCGGCCTTCTCCAGTGCCGGGAGCACGGTGTCGTCCCGGGTCGGCAGGTCGAGCGCGGAGCTGACCACGGCGACGTTGCGGCCGGCCAGCAGACCGCGCGCGGCGAAGGCTTCGATCGCGGCGGCGGCTTCGTCGCCGCCGTGCGAGGTGCTGAACCACGGGGCGCGGGCGCGGGCGTAGAGCTTGGCGGTGAGCGGACCGCCGACCACCGCGGTCTGGTGGGTCTCCAGGTAGCACATGGGCTGGTCGAAGACGAAGAACCCGACGGCGGCGAAGACCTTCTCGTCCTCGGTGAGCCGTACGCACCCTTCCTGGCTGGGGGCGGCGCCGACGGGGTTGTTGGAGAGGAACACCGGAACGATGCGGCGGCCGTTGATGCCGCCGCGGGCGTTCACCCGGTCGATGATCGCCCGGTAAGCGGCCTCGTAGTTCCCGAGTCCGCCGCCGCCTTGGACGAACGCGGCGATCGCCCCCGCGTCCGGGTACAGCACGCCGATCTTGATCTCGGTGTCGGTCACCCCGGGCGCGATCTTCGGAGCGGGCGGGGCGCCTTGGCTCTTCTGCGTAGCGGTTTGGCTGCCGGGCGGCGGCGTGGCGACGCAGCCCGCGAGCGCGAAAGCCAGCGCGGCAACGGCGGCGGCAAGACGGAGGTTGCGGAAGCGCACGGCGGTTCGTCTCCCTGGGAGTCCTGGTGGGGGCGCGGTCGGGGCCGGCGCAGCCGGGATGCGGTCGGGCTGCGGCCGGGGCGCGGTCAGGTCACCGCGACGGTCGGCGCGGCAGCCGGTGCGGCGGCGGGCGTGACAGCCGGTGCGGCGCGGCTGCGGTCGATGGCGCGGCGGTCGGTGCCGAGGTAGCCGGCGACGACCGCCGGGTCGTCGCGGACCGCCTCGGGGGTGCCGTGCGCGATGACCCGGCCCGCGTCGAGGCAGTAGACGCGGTCGCTGAGGGACAGGATCAGCGGCATGTCGTGCTCGATGACCAGGAGTGCGGCCCCGAGTTCGCGGCGTACTTCGCGGATGAGCGGGGCGAACGCCTCGGTTTCGCGCTGGGCGAGGCCCGCGGTCGGTTCGTCGAGGCAGATGACCCGGGCGTCGAGGGCGAGGACGCCGCCGAGTTCGACGATGCGGCGGGTGCCGGTGGACAGTTCGCCGATGGGGGTGTCGGCGTAGCGGCCGAGGCCGAGCAGCGCGACGAGGTCGTCGGCGGCGGCGCGGCGGGCGCGTTCCGCACGGAACGTGTGCGGCAGGTGCAGGGCGGTGGCGGCGAGCGGGCTGCGGTCCCGGGATTCCAGCGCCACGCACAGGGTCTCGCGGACGGTCAGCTCGGGGAACAGCCGGGCCGATTGGAACGTGCGGCCGAGGCCGCGGGCGGCCCGGTGGTGCGGGGCGAGGCGGGTGACGTCATTGCCGAGCAGGGCGACGGTGCCGGTGGCGGGCAGGTAGCCGCCGATGGCGTTCATCAGCGTCGACTTGCCCGCACCGTTCGCGCCGATCAGGCCGACGATCTCGCGGCGGTGGACTTCCACGGAGACCCCGTCGACGGCGGTCAGGCCGCCGAACGCGACCCGCAGATCCCGCGTCGCCAGCACCGGGCCTTCGGGCAGCAGCGCGAGGCGGCGCGCCCGGGGCACGGCGGCGACGCCGGGCCGGGCCGGTGCGGTGTCCGCGGCGGGTGCGTAGCGGCGGATCAGCGCGGCCCGCAGCGCGTGGCCGGGCTGGACGAGTCCGCCCGGGAAGTACAGGAGCAGGATCAGCAGCCCGATGCCGGAGACCAGCAGCGGCGCCATCGCGTTGCCCGGGAACAGCGCGGGCAGGCCGACGACCCACGCGGCGCCGAGCACCGGTCCGGCCACCGAGCCCTGGCCGCCGATGACCACGATGGCGACCAGTGTGAGCGAGTCGTTGGCCAGGAAGTAGCGCTCGCCCCACGGGATCGACTGGAGCGCGCCGCCCAGCAGCGCGCCGCCGAGCCCGGCGATACCGCCGGCAAGGGCGAACAGCGCGACCCGGACCCGGCCGGCCGCGATCGTGTACGCCGCCGCACCGTCCGCGTTGTCGCGCACCGCGATCGCGCTGCGCCCGACCCCGGATCCGCGCAGCCGTGCCACCACGGCGAGGACGGCGACCAGCACGATCAGCACCAGGTAGTAGTAGGCGCGCTGGCCGGTCACGTCGACGCCGAGGACCGTGCTGCGCGGGAACGGCACGGCCGAACCGAAGTCGCCGGAGAAGAACCTTTTGCGGTACAGGAACTGCTCGCACGCGACGGCGAACGCGAAGGTCCCCACGGCGAGCATCAGCCCGCGCACCCGCAGCGCGCCCAGTCCGACGACCGCGGCCAGCACGGCGGTTCCGCACGCGGCGACGAGCACCGCCACCGGGAAGACCATGCCGCGCACCGTCACCCAGCCGAGCGGTCCCAGGTCGAGGATCACGCCGCGGTTGAGCGTCGCCGCGCCGAGCGCGCCGAGTCCGGCGAACGCCATCTGCCCGAGCGAGACCTGGCCGAGCCACCCGGTCACCATCGTCAGCGACGCGGCGCAGATGGCGAGGGCCAAGCCGGTGGTGAACAGGAGTTGCCGGGACGCGAGCCCGGTGGTCAGCGGCAGCAGCAGCCCGGCGGCGAGCAGCGCCGTCATGCCGAAGCGGTCGATGTTGCGCAGCCACCACGGCGCGCCGGGCGGCACGGGGCGCTTGGCGAGGTGCGGCGCGACGACCGCGGCCTCGTCGCTTTCCCGGGCCCGGCCGCCGCGTCGGCCGATCACCACGATGCCGGCGAGGACGGCGACGAGCAGCACGAGTTCGAACAGTCCGGTCTCGTCGAGGAAGTGGAACTTGATCCAGGCTTCCGCGACGCCGAGCACGGTGCCGGCCAGCAGCGCGCCGCGCACGGACGTCATCCGGGCCAGCACGGCCGCGGCGAGGGCGCGGACGAGCGTGCCGGGGCCGAGCTGGGTCAGGTCGTGCACGCTGCCGTGGCGGCCGCTGATGAGGATGAGCGACAGCGTGGACAGCAGCCCGGCCCCGCCCCACACGGCGGTGGACACCAGCTTCGGGTTGATGCCGGACAACCGGGCCAGGTCGGGGTTGCCCGCCGCCGCGCGCACCGCGCCGCCGAGTGCGGTGCGGTCCAGTACCCAGGCCAGCAGCACGGCTGCCGCCGGGACGGCGACCAGTACGGACATTTGCGGCCCCGTCACCCGCAGGCCGTCCCACGGATGCCAGGTGCCGGACCACGGCACCGGGTAGGTCGCGCCGCGCTTGTCGATGTGCGGGTACGCCACGGCGATCAGCAGCGCCACCTGGGCGATGCCGATGGTGGCCACCATGACCACGGCGCGCGGTGCCGCGAACAGCCGCCGGATGACCAGCAGTTCCGCGGCGATGCCGAACAGCGTCCCGGCGGCGAGGGCGATGGGGAGCGCGAGGGCCCAGGGCAGGCCGTACTTCACCACGAGCAGCGCGAAGAGTCCGGAGCCGATGAGGCCGCCGTTGCCGACCGAGAAGTCGACGACGCGCGTGCAGCGGTGCACGAGGACCACGCCGGTGGCCAGCAGGCCGATGACGAGGCCGTTGACGAAGCCGTCGAAGAGGACCTGTCCGGTGATCATCGGCCGGCCTCCCGCGGGTCCGCCTCGCCGCGGCCGTCGTGGGCGCCGAGGAAGACCGCGCGGGCCAGGTCGTCGCGGCCCGCCAGGTCGGCGGCCGGGCCGTCGAAGCGGACGTGCCCCTTGTCGAGGAACACCGCCCGGTCGGCGACGGACAGCGCCAGGTCGAGCGACTGCTCGACGATCACCACACCGATCCCGTCATCGCGCAACTGTTCGACCACGCCCAGGAGTTGCTGGACGGTGACGGGCGCCAAGCCGAGCGAGAGTTCGTCGACGAGCAGCACGTCCGGGTCGTGCACCAGCACCATCGCCAGCGCGAGCAGCTGCTGCCGGCCGCCGGACAGCGCGTCCGCGCGGGTGTGCTGCCGGTCGGCGAGGTCGGGGAAACGGGCCAGGCTGCGGGCGATGCGTCGGTCGCGGTCGGCCGGGTCGCGCCGGTAGGCGAACGCGGCGGTCTCCAGGTTGCGGCGCACCGTCATGTCCGGGAACACGCCTTTGCCGCCGGGCAGCAGGCGGATGCCCAGCTGCCCGCGCCGTTCCGGGGACGTGAAGGTGATATCGCGGCCGTCCAGCCGCACCACGCCGCGGGTCGGCGTCGTCAGACCGGCAAGCGTGCGCAGGATCGTGGACTTGCCCGCGCCGTTGGTGCCGAGCAGCGCCAGGATCTCGCCGCGGCGGACTTCCAGCGACGCCCCGAAGAGCACCCGCACCGGGCCGTACGACACGTCGGCGTCGGCAAGCTGCAGCGCCGGAACGTCCTCGGGCGCCGCCGCGAGCCGCCGGGCCTCGGCTTCCTCCTCGCGCAACTCGGCGACGACGAGCGCCAGATCGCCCCGGATACTCGCCGCGCTCCGCAGCACCATCAGGCCGCCGACCAGCGTCGACGGTACGCAGATCACCAGCGTGGCGGTCCGCGGACCGTACTCGCCGACCAGGAACGCGGACAGCAGCGCCCCGCCGGTCGCGCCGACGAAGAAGATGTGCACGGACGCCATCGCCGCACCCATGCCGCGCAGCTTGTACGGCACCACGGACTGCAGCGCGGGCGTCAGCATGGTGAACGCCGCGCTCATCGCCATCGCGCCGGGCATCGCGACGAGGGTGAACAAGGCGAGGTTCGGCATCGCGTACTGCACCGGCATCAGCAGCGCGGCGGGCATCACCAGATAGCCGATGATGGCGAGCGCGCGGGCCGGGTCCCGGCGGTAGAGGCGGTCGAACCGGCCGCCGATGAACGGCAGCATGCCGAGGGTCGCGGCACCGGCCACGGCACCGGCCACACCGCGTTCGAACGAACTTGCGCCGTACTGCTGTTCGGTGAACAGGTTGGCCAGGATCGGCCCGGTGAACAGTCCGAAGCCCAGCGCCGAGCAGGCGGCGATCATGCCCTTGAGGGTGGCGATCCGGTTGAGGCGGGCCAGCGCGGCTTCCATCGCGACCGGTTCGGCCGGGGGCGCGGGGTGCGCGGATTCGCCCAGTACCGCGGCGCGTTCGTGCCTCCCGCGCGGCGGCTCGGGCAGCCGGAACGCGGCGAGCGCCGCAACGGCGGACGGGAGGCCGAGCAGCAGGAACGCCCACCGCCAGCCTTCGTCGCCGCCCGCCCACCCGGCGATCCCGCCCACCGCGAGCGGACTGAGGATCCCGGCGACCCGGGCGGCCGATCCGTGCGCGGCACCGATCCGGCCGCGCACCCCGACCGGGTAGGTGTCGGCCAGCAGGGACATGTTCACCGGCATGTTCGCCGCCTTGGCGATGCCCACGCCGAGCCGGGCCAGGAAGAACTGCACGATGTTGGCGGCCAGTCCGCACAGCGCGACACACGCCCCGAAGGCCAGCCCGGCCCAACCCGCGACCCGGCCGCGCGGATACCGGTCGGCGAACCACCCCATCGGCATCGTGCCCAGCACGATGAACGCGCCGGCGGCCGAACTGATGACCACGATGGTGCCGTTGCCGACGCCGAAGCCGTCCCGGAGGTCGGGGGCGAGCACGCCGAGCGCGGCGCTTTCCAACTCGTCGAAGGCGACCAGCGCCATCAGCACCAGGAAGGCGGCCGACCCGGAAGCGGCCAGGCCCTCCCGCAGCGTCAGCACGGGTGCGCCTACGCCTGGAGCCGGCGGCTCCTCGTCGGCAGGGCTCGCCGCGTGGTCCTCGGCCTCGATCAGCCCGTGCGCCAGCCGGGCCACGGACCCTTCCGACGCGCCGTCGTGCTCGGTCATCTCAGGCCCCCGTTGCCCGTCGTCCGTTGATCCGTGCGAGTAGTGCGCGCTGAACCGGTCGAACTGTCGGGGAAGCGTAGACGCAAATACCGAACTCGACTAGCTTTTCGCGCATGGAATCCGAGGGAGACCCGCCGGAGCGGCCGGGCGACCACGTCCGCAAGCCGCGCGGCCGCTACGCGAAGGGCGTCAAACGGCGCGCCGAGATCCTCGAAGTGGCCCTGGAGGTCTTCGCGACCCTCGGCGAAAAGGGCGCGCTGCTCAAGGAAGTCGCGGACCGCATGGGCATGTCCCAGGCCGGCGTCCTGCACTACTTCGGGTCGCGCGAGGGGCTCCTGCTGTGGACGCTCGGCGAACGCGACCGGCTCATCGCCGAGGACGTCCTGCGGGTCAAGTACGGCAATCCACTGACCCCGCTGGCCGAGATCCTGCGCCGCAACAGCGACGTCCCGGGCCTGGTCCGGCTCTACGTGAGCATGGCCGCCGCGGCCGGGTTCCCCGACCACCCGGCCCGCACGGTCTTCCTGGTCCGCTACACGGACATCCGCGAGGCGCTCCGCGACAACCTGGCACAACTGCAACGCGAGGGCCGCGTGCGCGCGGACGTCGACGTCGACGCCGTCTCCCGCCTCGCCCTGGCCGCCGCGGACGGCATCCAGCACCAGTGGCTCATCGACCCGACGGTGGACATGGGCGGGGTGATCGACACCATCGTCAAGCTGGTGGTGGTGGACGCCGACGGTGGTCGCGGGAGTGAATGACCGGCATCTATTCGGCGCCGACACCCCGGTACGCGGCCCACCTACCTACGGCCGGGCTGATCGACCTGAGCCACGTGCCGGGGGGAAATCGCTCGGTCCACCGGGGGCGCTCCAGCTCCCATTTGCGGTGCATGCGCAGAAGTACCGCCGCGACGGTGTCCAGTGTTTCAGTGTCTGCTTCTCCCCACACCGAGCACCCGGACACGGCTTCTTCCGCCGCCGCGGGGTCGTGACCCGCGGCGATCAGCTGGGTGACAAGCTCGGCGAGGTTGACCACGGGCGCACCGAGGGTCGGCGATCCCCAGTCGACGATTCGGGCTTCGCCGTCGCCGACGAGGATGTTGTCCGGGTTGATGTCCGAGTGGAGGAGGGCGTTGCCATCGAGCAGTGCCGCTTCGTCGAGGGTGGCCAAGTCCTTCCACGTCCGGTGCGGCCAATCCTGGTGGTCCGGCACGGTAATACCGCCCAGGGAGGCGACGACGGAGACCGCGGGCTGCACGTCGGGGGACCCTGGTGACAGGTTGCTGTGGCTCCCGTCGACATGCTCGTACACGAGTGCCATCCACCCGGTGCGTCGCTCGTACGCGACGAGTTCGGGCCCAATGCGTTTGATGTACGGGTTGAGAGCCACCTCCCGCGGGTCACGGGCGCCCGGTTCGTCGGACCAGGCTTTGACGAAGAACATCCCGCGTGCGCCGCGTACGGTCGCTTTCACGCCGCCCCGGTAGCCCGCGTTGACGGGGGTGATCTCGCGAACTGTCCCGGTGTGCGGGGTGATGAGCGACAGGAGTTCGGGTTCCATCTCACTCGTTCGAGGGGTAGCAGGGATAGGCGTCGGGTGCACATGCGCAGCCAGGGTCACAGCCCCCGCTGCCGCCCCCGCCGGAACCGTCGGGGTCGCAGCCGTTCCGCACGGGCACGGCACGCTGGATGACCGTAGTGGCTTGGGTCAGAGCGCCGCCGTCGAGTATGGCCTGCAGCGGCCTGACACGGACGTTGCCGACACGCACCCACGTGGACATGATGCACGGCGAGACGTTGCCGTACGGGTCGATCGCGGCACGCGCCATGCCGCAGCGGCCGCACAGCCGCCGCGGGTCGGTACTGCCGCCGGCACGCCCGTAGGGGCGTTCGTTGTCCACGCCGATGTCGGTGACCCCGAGTCCCCGCAGCCGGGCAATCGCAGCGGGCACGTCCTGGCGTTCGTTGATGCGTACGATGCCCACACGCAGCGGGATGCCGAACCGCAGTGCCGTAGCGATGTTCGCTTCGGTTTTCGCATGCGACGGGCGCCGGGTGACGGCGTTGTGCTCTGCGGGATCGGCGGAGTAGTAGGAGGTGGCCAGCGAAGCTCCCGGCCGACCGAGCACCTCCCACCAAGTGGGCTTGACATACACGAGATTGGTGAAGACCTGGGTGCGGATTCCGAGCGTCAGTGCGCGCGCCAGCAGGCCCGCAAAGTCCGGGTGCAGGGTCGGCTCGCCGCCGATCAGCTGCACTCGGGTCACGCCGTACTCGGCAGCCTGGTCCAGTACTGCAATCCAGTCGGCGCGGGTCATGGCGCCGTGGGTGCCGGCCGGCCCGGACGCGTTGTAGCAGTGAGTGCAATCCAGCGAACATTTGCGCGTCAGGTCCAGCCAGAGCATGCCGACCCGGCGCTGCCGGTTGGTACGGTTCGCGCGGTGCTGCGAAATGATCATTTCAGTCATGTTGCAGAACTCCTCGTCGGCGAGTTTCGACCATCTCTGCGCACAGGAATCGGATCGCCCAGGCCACGCGCGCCCAGGTCCCACCAACACGACACGACTTTCCCGAACGGGAATCGGCGGCGTACCTCTTGGCCGTCGGACGACATCACCACCATGAGAAGGCCACGGCCGTGCGTTTCCAGGGAGAATTCGGCCACCGACGGTGGGCCGCAGTTCACTGCCGGGAACTGGGGCAGCGTGGGGTCGCTGTCCTCCACCTCGACCACGACTCGCGTGGCCTGCGTATGAACGATGCGAATGGTCACGACCGCACAATCAACCCCCACAGCGTGCGTGATGGCATTGGTCACCAACTCCGAGACGCACATGCGGATATCGTCTGACAGATGCGACAAGCGCCAGTCCATCAACGCCGCTTCGACCAGCATCCGGGCGCGCCGCGCTGTATCGGGGGTTGCCGGCCACGTCCTTTCACACACCTTGGTGCGCGTGATCCCGCGGGCATGATCTGTCCACGAAGGTGTCAGCCACGTCAGCACGACCCCTGGCGGGTGCTCCCGCCAAACCGTCCGAGTCCCTTTCATGGTGACGAGGTTGGCGCCTAACGCAACGGCCTGTGTATCCCGGCAGCGGGTGTACCCATGGTGGGTACACCCAAGATCAGAGAAGATCAGTTAGCTAAAGGCCATGCCATTCCACGGGGCGATCAATGGGCAGCAAGCCGGATCGGTTACCCACCGCCGTCCCACCGCACGTGCTGGAGCGGGCAGATGTCCGCATGGCCCTGGCGGCCCACGACTTCGGAACCGCCTTTCATCTGTTCCGCAAGTGGGGCGGGATCAGCTTTCGCCGCCTTGCCGATGCTTGCGGCATCAAGCCGGACCGGCTGGGGCAGATTGAACCGCTCCGGGTCTGATGGAGGCTCGATTCCCTGAGAGGATCGAGTCATGGCGCGTCCGTCCCCCTACCCTGCTGAGCTTCGTGAGCGTGCGGTGCGCATGGTCGCGGAGGTTCGCCCCAACTA
>NZ_BAABHS010000062.1:0-26257 GCF_039542225.1 Yinghuangia aomiensis
GCGCGATGAACTCCCACTCATCGTCCGTCAGTTGCGCTCGTGTCACACAACACGGTCTACCAGATCAGACCCTGCCGCGATGGCCACTCCCGCAAACTGATCACAACCAGATACGCGCCCTAGTCCGTCGTACACGGACCGCGTCCGAATCAGGGACGTCATCGGCGTCGACGTGCCGTTCACCGCGGGGCCGGTCAAGGCCGCAGCCGTGTGCTGTGGGCCTGCGGACCAGCGGCACGGTCCGGACGCCGAACACGGCACTGCCGGAACGTCGTTGCCGCTGCTCTGCTGACCGCCCGCGGCACCGCGCGGCGGCCCTGCACCGGTCTCGGAGCCGTTCACCGGAGCTACCGCGAGTCGATCGTCGGGGACGCCGATGTGCAGGCGGCTTCCGCGGACGCGCCTTGGCCGACGAGTTCACGGCCCCTTGCGCGCCGCGCGGGCATCGTGCTCCGTCACAGCCCGGTGCATCTTCTGCTTTTGCCGTGGACACGGCTAGGCTGCACGCGAGGGACTTCGTTGGCGCTCCGAGTTGACGTCACCTCCGAACTGCGGCGCCTCCTGACGAGGCACCGCGGAGGGGTGACCAAGGTGCCGGAATCCGGCCGCTCAGTTTCCCAGTGTCGGCAAAGCGCAGCCCTCGACACGACAGTGAACGCGCCTGCAGACCCCGCCTGGATGCGTGGTCATGGCACCCGTTGCCCGGGGTCACGCACCCGCCCCCTGCCGACCGCCTGTCGCGGCAACCACGCGTGGTGACCGCCGCCGTCCTGGGCGTCGCCCCAAGGCGGCGAATCCCACCGTCCGCCTGATTCGAACTCTCCGGCCCGGACCGCGCCACCGATCCTCGTTCTCTTCGTCGCATCAACCGAGCCGTCCTGCCGGTGCGAGCGGCTTGGCCTCGTGGCGCCGGGCACCGGCTTTCTCGCCGGCCGGCCATGACCGGTCCGGCCGCGCGCACCCCGCTCGCCGCCCCGGACGAACCCGCTCCACGCGAGGCACAGCCCTTCTCGAAAGGCATACATGACCGACATACTGCTCGACGCGCGACGCAGGCCGGCAGACGGTTCCGGGGCGGATTTCGCCGGTCTTTCCAAGCGCGTTGCCGCGATGGGGCTCATGGACCGCCGCCTCGGCTACTACATCGTGCGGATCGGGTTGGTGACGGCCTTCTACGCCGGCTGTTGGACGGCGCTCGTCCTGGTGGGGCCGAGCTGGTGGGCTCTGGCGGTCGCGACGCTCTTGGGCGTGGCGTTCGGGCAGGCGGCTTTGGTCGCCCACGACGTCGCCCATCGCCAAGTCTTCCGCGGCCGTGCCGCCGCCGACGCCGTCGGCCGCATCGCGGGGGCCGCTGTCGGCATGGGGTACGCGTGGTGGCAGGACAAGCACACACGCCATCACGCCCATCCCAACCACGCCGAACTCGATCCCGACGTCGCACCCGACCTGCTGCTCTGGTCGGCGGACCAAGCCCGCACGGCCCGCGGTCTGCCCCGCCTGCTGGGTCGCGTGCAGGCGTTCGTGTTCTTCCCGCTGCTGATGCTGGAAGGCCTCAACGTCCACGTGGCCGGCTTCCGGGCTCTGGCCAACCCCACGCTGAAGAACCGCCGGCTGGAGGGCGCGTTGCTCGCCGGGCATCTCGCCGTCTATCTGGCGGCGTTGTTCCTGGTGCTCCCGCCCGGCATGGCCGTTGCGTTCCTCGCGGTGCACCAGGCGGTTTTCGGCGTCTACCTCGGCCTTGTGTTCGCCCCCAACCACAAGGGGATGCCGATGCGCAGCGGGGTGGACCACGTGGATTTCCTGCGCCGTCAGGTCCTGACCTCCCGCAACATCCGTGGCGGCCGACTCACCGACGTGGTCATGGGCGGGCTGAACTACCAGATCGAGCACCACCTCTTTCCACGGATGCCCAGCCCGAACCTGCGGAAGGTGCAGCCGATCGTCCGCGACTACTGCCACGACCACGGCGTCGCCTACCACGAGACCGGACTGATCGACTCCTATCGGCAGGCCTTGGTCAGCCTCCACCAAGCCGGAGCACCGATCCGCCGCCGTCCCGCGGCAAACGCCACGTCCGTGGCCGACGGCTCGCGATGACGTGCATTCCGCCGCTTGCCAGTTCGGGGCTTCCGCGGCTCGGTAGCGGCCGATCAGCGCGGCGGCCTCGGTTGTTCTCCGGTTTCCACCGGTGCCATCGCTCGTGCCATTGCCCACGTGAGGAGACCGACCATGCGCGCACAACCCCTGCGTCCTCCGGGATTTCCCAACGATCGACGCCCACCTTTGGGAGCCACCATGCGTGTCGTCATCGCCGGCTTTGCCTTCGATCTCAACCGGGACGAGGTGGAGAAGCTGATGGGCGGGGTCGAGCCGGAGCCGGCCGTCGGTGACCTCGTCACGATCGGCCGGTACGTCTATCCGGTCAAGCAAGTCGGCGAAGTGATCAGCGGCCAGGACCGACGCGACTTCTCGGCCCGCGAGGTCACGCGTGCCCTCGATCGCCTCGGTTTCCCGGTGCAGACGACCCAGTAGTCCGTCAGGCCGCACTGGGTCGGTGCCGGGCAGCCGGCCTCTGCACCTCTCGGATGGTTCCGTCGTCCGTCGGCCCCCCGATACGGTGCTCGGAGTCCGCCGGATTGTCGAGGGGACCGCAGAGATCCGGAACAAGGCCATAGGAAGGCCAGAAGGTGACGTTCGACGTCACCCAGGGCCAGAAGGGCCCCCAGGCGGAGAACATCGTTCCCGCCTGACACGGCCTGCGCTGCGCGGCCGGTACGCGACCTCGGGTGCGCCTACCGGCCCGCCGGGTCGGTCACAGCCTTGGTTTCGCCGACGGCCGCGGTTTGGCCGCCACATTCCTCCCTGGTCGACACCGACCCGGGCCGCATCCTCCGTGCCCCGCCGAGCCGAATCGGCGGGTAGTCGGATCATTCCGAACGGATGCCTGCATTCTGGTGCTTTCGTACGAGCGCTCGATCCGTTTCGTGCACGGATTTCCCCGGCCCGGCGGGAGCTTCCCGCCGGCGCCTTTCGGCTCGATCACGTGATTCCCGGCATTCTTGCGATGCCGGTCGAATTCCCTGGTGCGCGCCGCTTCAAGGAGGTCATCATGACCCGCAAAGCACGCTCCAAGACCAAAGAATCCCGCGTCCGTTCCGGCGTATCGGACGGAGCGGCCCCGGGCCGCGCCACGCGGGGCCGGAACGCTGCCGCAACGCCGCGCGGTGGCAGCAAGCGCGTGCCTCGCGGCGCCCGCGCCCGTCCGTCATCAGCCCGCGCGCGGGAGTTCGCGCTGCCCGCGACCTCGGCGCCCGCGCTGCCTGCGGTCCGTGCGTTTGCCGACCTCGCCATGCCGGCGCCGCTACTGGCTGCGCTCAAGGTGAACGGGCTCACCGTCCCGTTCCCCATCCAGGGAGCGACGCTGCCGAACTCGCTGGCCGGCCGCGACGTTCTCGGCCGCGGGCGTACCGGCTCCGGCAAAACCCTCGCGTTCGGTCTGGCCCTGCTCGCCCGCATCGCCGACCGGCGCGCCGAGCCCAGGCAGCCGTCGGCCGTCGTCCTGGTGCCTACCCGGGAACTCGCGCAGCAGGTGAGCGATGCGCTTGCCCCGTACGCGCGCTCGCTCCGGCTTCGGCTGGCCACCGTCGTCGGCGGCCTGCCGATAGGCCGCCAGACCCGCACCCTGCGCGACGGCGTCGATGTCGTCATCGCGACACCGGGGCGGCTGAACGACCTTGTCGAGCGCGGCGATTGCCGTCTGGACCAGGTGGCGGTGACCGTCCTGGACGAAGCCGACCAGATGACGGACATGGGCTTCATGCCGCAGGTCACCAGACTGCTCGACCATGTGCCGGGCGGCGGTCAGCGCATGCTGTTCTCCGCGACCCTGGACCGCAATGTCGACCTGCTGGTCCGCCGCTACCTGCACGACCCGGTGGTCCACTCCGTCGACCCCCCGGCGGGCGCTGTCACCACGATGCAGCACCACATCCTGCATGTCCGCGACGCCGACAAGCATGCCGCCACGACGCAGATCGCGGCCCGCGACGGACGCGTGATCATGTTCCTGGACACCAAGCACGCCGTCGACAAGCTCACCCGGCATCTGCTGCAGAGCGGGGTACGCGCGGCCGCGCTGCACGGCGGCAAGTCCCAACCGCAACGCACCCGCACCCTCGACAACTTCAAGTCGGGCCACGTGTCGGTGTTGGTGGCGACCAACGTCGCGGCCCGCGGGATCCACGTCGACAACCTCGACCTCGTCGTCAACGTCGACCCGCCCACCGACCCCAAGGACTACCTGCACCGCGGCGGCCGGACCGCTCGCGCGGGCGAGTCCGGGACGGTCGTGACCCTGGTCCTGCCCGCTCAACGGCGCGACATCACCCGCTTGATGGCCGACGCGGGTATCACCCCGAGGACCGCGCAGGTGCGCTCGGGCGACCCCGAACTGGCCCGCATCACCGGCGCCAGAACCCCCTCGGGCGTCCCGGTCACCATCGGCGCTCCGCCCGCCGAGCGCAATTCCCCAGCCCCCCGTCGCCCCCGCGGCAGCAGCGCCGCACGTCGTTCGTCGGCAACGGCTGTGCCGGGTACGAGGCGCCGCGCCGCATAGCCTGCCCGCTTCCTGCGCCCAATGTCCCCGGGCGGCGTCTTCAAGGACTGGAGGACTTGCGCTGCTGCGGCTTGGGTGCGCGCCCTGGTCTGGGGTGGATGGAGACCGGGGCGCGCGTCTCGGGGGAGAGCGGCTGCGCGGGAGCCTCGGCGCGAACGGCGCACACACCTGTCGACCCGGATTCGCCCGGCCTATGCCGGCCTCACCCTGTGCTCAGCTTCTTCCGTGACTTCCGGCTACGGTGCCGGAGGAATTCCGCCGGGTGTACTCACGACCCGTAGCGGTCACGCCTTGCCACCTATCGCCATGAATCCATGGATGCCTGCAGGCAAGCCTTGTTGGTCAGTTGGAAATCGATCGGGAGGCGGCTGAGGTCACGGCCGGCGGTGCCGGAGGAGGGCTCGGATGTCCCCAGTGGCGCGGTTCTGGAGGATCAGGCCGACTTGGCTCACGTTTTCGCTGATGCCGCGGTTGTGCCGGCAGCCTGCGACTTGAGCCACGCTGCGCCTGCCCTCCCCATCCGCGTCCAGGCACCAATCGGGCTGATGAGAACCCGTGAAATTCGCCAGTCCGGCTCTCGTTCCTCAGATGGTTGATTGCTCAAGGAAGTGGGGATGGTGAGCGGTCGGCTCGCTGGAGCTCCTCAGCGTGGTGGGATGGGGTGTGGCTGTCGGCCGGTGATTCGGGGTGCGGGTGAAGCAGACCGTGGTGGTGACGGGTTCGTCGACCGGGATTGGTAGGGCGGTCGCGCTGCGGCTGGCGAGGGGGCGTCATGTTGTGGTGAATGCGCGGTTGGGTGCGGACGACGGCCGTCGGGTGGTGGAGGACATCGTCGCGGCTGGCGGTTCGGCGGATTTCGTGCAGGCCGACGTGTCGACCGAGCAGGGGGTGGCCGACTTGTTCGCCGCGGCTGCGTCGGTGGCGGCCGGGCCGATCACTGCGTTGGTCAACAACGCTGGCGTGGCCCGTTCCGTGCCGTTCGGGGAGTGGTCGTCGGCGCATTGGCAGGAGATGCTGCAGGCGAACTTGGTGGGGTGTGCGTTGGCATCCCAGGCGTTCGTCGGCCAGCTCGGAGGCGGCGAGGGGGCGATCGTGAACGTCGCTTCGGTGCGGGGTGTCGAGCGTTTCGGGCGGATCGGGATCGCGGCGTATTCGGCGGCGAAGGCCGGGTTGATCAACCTGACTGCGGCGATGGCGCGCGAGCTCGCCCCCGGTGTGCGGGTGAATGCCGTCAGCCCGGGGTTCACCGACACGCGTATCTTCCGCGACCCAGCCAGCGAGGAGGACCGCCGTCGGATCGACCGGTGGCGTGACCATGTCCCGCTGGGGCGGTTCCTTGCGCCCGAGGAGATCGCCGACGCCGTCGCCTATCTGCTCGACGCCACCGCGGTCACCGGCGCCAACTTGGTCGTGGACGGCGGTTGGTCCCAGAGCGACGGCTAACGGCACGGCGGCGGCGTTCCGGCCCATGGAACGACGGGCCTCGGGCAGGGGTTGCGGGCCCGTCCGCAGGACGGGCCCTCCGGATGTGTTGGGCCAGGGGTCAGTTGGTGCGGCGGATCGCGACGACGTCGGGGATGCGGCCTCGGGTGCTGGGGCGGGCGGCTTCGGGGGTGGCCAGGAGAGCGACGATGGTGATCGGCTGATCGCAGTGGGGGCAGTTGCGGGTCGCGGCCGGTTCGAGCGGGTCGCGTTCGCCTGCCCCGGTCCGGGCGAGGGGCCGAGGGGCTGGTTCGACGGGTCGGGTCGATGCGAGGTCGACGGTGGCGGGGCGGGGGATGCGCGGGCCGGTGCCCAGGCGTTTCGCTCGGTCCTCGTTGCGGGCGCGTTCGCGGGCGTTCTCGGCGTCGCGCCGACAGACCGGGGTGCAGTAGACCTGCCGCGAACTGCTAGGCGCCTGGAAGGTATTGCCGCATCCGCGGCAGGTGCGGTCCTCAGCCGTGGACGGATCCATGCGGGCCGCGGTGCGGCACTCGGACGTGCAGAACGCGCGGCGTTTGTGCCGCGGAGCCTCGAACGGGCCGCCGCAGTGCCGGCAGATGCGGACGACGGGCGGCTTCGCGGCCGCCGCCTCGTCACGGCAGTCCGACGAGCAGAAGACCTGGTGGCTGGAGGGGCGGGCGACGGTGAATCCAACTCCGCAGGCCGGGCAGGTCCGCTCGACCGGTTCGGTCGCGGGAGTTCAGGAGACACGGGCGTTGACCCCCTTGCGCAGGTTGTCGGCCTGGGTCTGATGGCCGCGGAGCCGGTAGGACGGCCCGTCGATCCCGACGACCGCCGCGCGGTGCAGCAGCCGGTCGAGCATCGCGGCCGCGACGGTCGCGTCGCCGAACGCCCCGGCCCAGTCGGCGATGCCGACGTTGGTCGTCAGGATCGTGCTCGACTTGAGGTAGCGCTGGTTGATCACCTGGAACAGCGCCGAGGCGCCGTCCTCGGGCAACGGCAGGTAGCCGAGCTCGTCGACGATCAAAAGCTTCGGGCCGGCGAAGAACCGCATGCAGGTCTTCCAGCGGCCCTCGATCGCGGCCTTGCGGCACTTGTTCGCCAGCTCGACCGCGGTGGTGAAGTAGACCCGGTGCCCGGCGTCGACCGCGGCCCGCCCGAGCGCGACCGACAGCATCGTCTTGCCGACCCCGGGCGGCCCGACGAACAGCACGTTGCTCGCGTCGTCGAGGAACCGCAGCGTCGCCAGGTCCCGGATCAGCTTCTCGTCGACACCGGGCTGGGCGGCGAAGTCGAAGTCGGACAACATCCACGGCTCCGGCAGGCAGGCGAACCGCTCCCGCGCCGCCCGGCGGCGCGACTCGGTCGCCTCGACCTCGACCTCCAGCAGCCGCTCCAGTGCGGCGGTGATCGACATGCGCTCGTGGCGGGCCTGGTCCAGGACCCGGTTCAGTGCCTCCGCGGCGTCGTTGAGCTTGAGGTAGGACAGATGGCCGCGCAGTTGCTGGAAGCGCCGGGCCTC
This sequence comes from Yinghuangia aomiensis, assembly GCF_039542225.1. Classification (NCBI taxonomy): domain Bacteria; kingdom Bacillati; phylum Actinomycetota; class Actinomycetes; order Kitasatosporales; family Streptomycetaceae; genus Yinghuangia; species Yinghuangia aomiensis. The sequence continues at coordinate 7,581 of NZ_BAABHS010000062.1, forward strand.
GCTCATCTGCATAGGTGGCGTCGTCACTCCTGGGTCCCCTCCTGTGGTTCCGGTGCCCGCCGCAGCCGGTCGGCAACAGCGGCGTAGTGGGTCAGGTCGACCACCACGCGCTCGGCGGTCGACCCGCCCGCGCGCTCGGTCCGCAACCTGTCGGCCTCCGCCTCGGCAGCGTCCGACAGCGGTCGGCGGACCTTGGTCTTGCAGGGCGCCCGGTCCGAGAACGCGGCCAGCGCGGCCTGTTCGAGCGCGACCACGTGCCCGGCGTCGCGGACGGTCTGGCCGGACCCGCGCGGGGCGATGCGGTGCCGGGCGATCACCGCGCGTCCGGCCGTGGCGATGTCGAGGTGGTCCGCGCCCAGGCGGTGGCGGACGTGGACGCGCAGGCCCACCAGTCCGGGCGGGACCGAGTAGAAGTTCCCGGCGAACGGCACCAGCGCCTGCGCGGTGACCGTCCGCGACGTGTCCACCTCGGCCGGGTAAGGCAGTCGGGGAAGCTCCAACAGCACTTCAGCATCGGCGAGTTCGCCGACCGTGGTCGCGGCGCCGTCGACCTGCCGGCGGCGGGCGTCCATCCGCTTGGCGAGCTTGTCGACCCCGGACTGGGCCTGCTCGACCGACAGCCCGTCCGGGAGCGTCCGCCACCAGCGTTGCGCCGCGGAATGGTTCGCCTTCTCCACCACGCCCTTGCGGTTGCCGCGCCGCGGCGGGCAGATGTCGACACCCGTGCCGTAGTACTTCGCAACGGCGGCGAACGTCCTGGTCAACTGCCCGCTGGACGGGTAGCAGACCGTCGCCATCCGGTCGAACCGCCACCGCCTCGCCGTCCCGCCGAGCTTGCGCAGCACCTCGTCCAGGGCCTCGACCAGGTGCGGGAGGTCCTCCGACTCGGCCAGCACCCCGCGCCAGCGGCTCGAATGCGCGAGCGCCCCGACCAGCAGATGCGCGTGCGAACCGACACCCCACGACTCGGGCGGATCCGGCAACTCCAGCCAGTCGAACTACACTTCACTGCCGGGCGGATGCGCGATCACCGCCGAGGCGCGGCCCCGCGTCGCGTGACACGGCGCGCAGTGCGGCCGCACCTCGTGCCGCCGCAACGCGCGGGTGAACGTCGAATACGCGCCCTCGTAGCCGAGTGCGGCCACCTCGTCGAACAGCACCCGCGCCCACAGGTGCGGGTCGTCCAGCAGCCGCTGCCGGCAATACGGCAGGAACGGCACCAGCGCATCCGCCGCCGGACGCCGCTCGCCCGGCGTGCGCTCTCCGTTCAGGTAGGCGCGAATCGTCTTGCGGTCACGCCCGAGGTGGCGGGCGATCGCCGAGATCGACCAGCCCTGCCGACGCAGCGCGTGCGCATCCACGTCTTCCTCCTGCGTGAGCATCCGGGCCCCCGAAAGGCCAAACTCGCTTCACACACAGGCATAGCCACCCAAACAGCCCAGCATCCCGACACGCCCGAGAACACCACACGAAGGGTGGGGAGATCACCCGAGCAGGTTTGGCCCAACCCAGAGCAGGGGGTGGGGAGATTCAAGGCTGTGGCCTCAATTTCGTGACGATCACTTTCGATCATCGGTGTGGGTAGGGCGCGCTGACTGTTCAGCGTGCTGTTCGTGGGGGACGAACCGTGGTTCTGGGACCTGGAGTGGCCGGACGTCGAGGGCTTGGCAGTCGACGCGGTCGAGATCGTCGACGAGGTGGTCTGTGTTGATGTCCGGAGTCGGAAGCTCCTTACGCTCTGCCCGGACTGCGGGGCCGACGCGTCACGACCGCACAGCACGTACCGGCGACGGCTGGCGGACCGGCCGATCGGCGGCCGCCGGGTGGTGCTGCGCCTTCGGGTACGACGGTTCTTCTGCGACAACGGCGCGTGCAAGCGACGCACGATCGCCGAGCAGATCGAGCACCTGACCGCGCCGTACCGGCGTCGCACCCAGGCGGTGTCACGACTCGTGCAGGCCATCGGCCTCGCGGTCGGCGGCCGAGCCGGGGCCAAGCTGGCCGCCTACCTGCCCGTCCGGGCGAGCCGCAGTCAGATCCTGCGGGAGGTCCGCTCGCTCCCCGATCCGTCGTTCGACGGCGTACGGGTGCTGGGCATCGATGAGTTCGCGTTCCGTAAAGGGCACACCTACGGCACCGTGCTCATCGACATGGAGACCCGCCGACCGATAGACCTGCTGCCTGACCGTGCCGCGGACACGGTGGCCGCGTGGCTCGCGAAACACCCCGAAGTCGAAGTCGTATGCCGGGACCGCAGCAGCGCGTTCAGCCAGGCCGTCAACCGCGTCGCCCCTGACACGGTGCAGGTTGCCGACCGCTGGCATCTGCTCCACAGCCTCACCCGGGCGGTCGAACGCACCGCCCATGCCCATCGTCCATGCCTGCGCAAAGACTTCGACGCGGCATCGCCCGAGAGGCTGCTTGCCCTCATCGAGCCGGCACCGCCACCCGACGACCCGCCGGACAGCCAGATCATTGCCCGTGTCCGGCAGTGGCACAAGGACGTGAACGACCGGCGCGATCGAGGCGAGAACCTCAGCGCCATCAGCCGGGCACTTCGCCTCGACCGCAAGACCGTCCGCCGCTACGCGACCTGCGATCTCGACGACCTGGTCGCCTCGGCGCGCGACCGCAGACCGGAGATAATCGCCCGGTTCAAGCCCTACATCCAGCAGCGATTCCGCACCGGCGGGACCAACGCGGCACAGCTCTACCGCGAGATCCGCGAGCAGGGCTATCGCGGCAGCAGGATCACGGTTCGCACGTACGTCGCGACACTGCGGGCGGGGACAGCGGTCGACGAGCCCCGCGCGGTCCCAAGCCCGCGAAGGATCGCAGCGTGGATCATGCGTCGTCCCGAGGTGCTGAGCAGCGGCGAACGCGCCGAACTCGACCGCGTCCTCGACACCTGTCCAGACCTCGCCGCAACTGCCGATCTCGCCCGAGCCTTCACCGGCATCGTCCGAGAAAGACGCGGCTGTGAACTCGCCGCCTGGACGACGCGAGCCCTCGCTGACGGGCCCAAGCCACTCCAGGGATTCGCCGCCTTCCTCCACAACGACTGGGATGCCGTCGTCAACGGCCTGACCCTGCAATGGAGTTCCGGCGCGGTTGAAGGCCAGGTCACCCGCATCAAGCTGATCAAGCGCAGGTCCTACGGACGCGCGTCGTTCGCCCTGCTGCGGACCTTCGTCCTCGCGCAACCCCCGTAACCGCGAAGCGGCAACGATCCCGGCCCTGCAACGCCTCGAACAGCGAGCCCCATCCGCCCAGCTGATCCACTCTCAAGCTAGAGACGAACGGTCCCGCCCACAGCCCGTATGAGTAAGCTCATTTTGAGCGAATGCTCAAAACGCACTGTGTCGGAAGAAGGGTCCTCATGGCTACTCTGGCCTCGGTGTTCGCGCGGCCGCTGAACCGGACTGCCGTGCTCTGCGCGCGCATTGCCTTCGGCTTGGCGGCACTGCCTCTCCTGGTCATTCTCGCGGCCTTCCACGTCCTCGCTGGGCTGACCTGGCTGCAGGTCGCCGGCCCAGGAGCTATCGCCTTCACACTCCTCGTGTGGCCGCTCTTCACCCGCACCAACCAAGGGCTGATAGCCGCAGAACTGGTATCGGGAACCATCCTCGGGTCTGCGATCATGGCTCTTGCGGGCTGGGTCGGAGTTCTGGTGTTTGTCCCATTCCTGCCCGCCATCTGCGCGTCCCTGATCTCGATGACGGCCGCCTCTGGTGAACTGATCCGCGAGGCCCCGGACATCCCCGGGCTCCAGCGTGATCAGATAGAGACGCAGGGTGGAACTTCGCGCCCTCGTCTCATCAGCTGATTCGCCGCGTCGCGTTGATGTGGGCATAGGGATTGTCTCGGCAGTCCCGCGCATTGGTGCGGCGGGTGGTGCAGGTCCGCGGCGGATATGCGCTGGATCCGGCACGGCCGGGTCGCCCATGGGCGCTGCAGTTGGGGACCGGGTACGGATAGCCTTCATTCGTCATCGTCAGGATCCCAGCCATGTCGGGTCAACCGAGCCTCCACCCGGACCACGTCAGGATCGGTCAGCTCCAGCTCAGCCGCGAAACCGACATCGTTGTAGACCTTCATCGTGGCGTAACCGGTCAGCTCGGCGACAACGTCATTGAGGTTTCTGAGTGACATGCCTTCTGTCAGGACCCGCACTACGGGCAGGTAGTCGCTCGTCGGAAGCCCCTCGGGATAGGCCGTCCGCAAGATTGACAGTGTTCGCTCCAAGTACGGCGGAACGCTCATGACAGTCGACCCCCACCCGTGTCCTGCTTGATCACCGGAGGAGCCAAGCACGCCGACATACTCCGAGGAAGCCCCATCGTCACGAAATAGAAGCCACAGCCAGATTCAAATATCCCCATCACGGGCTTCCCCTTGCTGCCGGCCGACGGTTCCCGCGCGCCCCAAGTGCCCCACAGCCGTGACCGATGAGTTTCGTGGGGATCCGCGGTCGATACAGCTGGATACACCGACAGCTGTGGGCCTGTGCCGGGAACGAACGGTCCAGCGCGGAGGGAAGCATATGGAGGCAGCAATGAGCGTCGAAGACTCCGTCCAGGGGCACGCGATCCGGACCGGCGGGCAGGGGGTGCGGCCGAGCGGTCCCAGGGTGTTGGTGGCGGGGGCGAGCGTCGCGGGACCCGCGTTGGCCCACTGGCTGCGCCGGCGTGGTGCCGAGGTGACCGTGGTGGAGCGGGCTCCCGGACTGCGTCCCGGCGGGCAGGCGGTGGACGCGCGCGGGGTCGCGCGGGAGGTGATCGAGCGCATGGGGTTGACCGCGGAGGTACGCGCGGCCTGCACCGACACCGCCGGCGCGCACACCGTGGACGCGGACGGGCGGGTCCTGGAGACCTTCCGTGCCGACGACGACGGCGGCGACGGGTTCATCGCGGACATCGAGATCCTGCGCGGGGATCTGTCTCAGGTGCTCTACGACGACACCCGCGACGGTGTCGAGTACGTCTTCGGCGACCGAATCGCCGGCCTCGCCCAGGATGCGGACGGGGTCGATGTGGTCTTCGCGGGCGGCGAGCGGCGGCGCTTCGACCTGGTGGTCGGGGCGGACGGGCTGCACTCGGAATTGCGGGCGATGGTCTTCGGTCCGCACGAGCGGTTTCTCCGCCATCTCGGGCACGTGCTTGCGTTCTACAGCACGCCCAACGAGTACCAGCTGGACCGCTGGCTGCTGGAGTACCAGGACCAGGAGTCCGGACGCTCCGCCCTCCTGCGGCCGATCCAGGACGCCACCCGGGCGATGGCCATGTTCTATTTCGCCTCGGCCGACTTCGACGTCGACCACCGTGACATCGTGGCCCAAAAGGCCCTGCTGCGGGAGCGGATGGCGGGCATGGGTTGGTCGACCCCGGACATCCTCGCGCACCTGGACGACACCCCGGATTTCTACCTCGACCAGGCCGCCCAGGTGGTGATGGACCGCTGGTCGAGCGGACGGGTGGGGTTGCTCGGGGACGCGGCGTTCAGTTCGTCGCCGATGTCCGGGCAGGGCACCGGGATGGCGCTGGTCGGTGCCTACGTGCTGGCCGGAGAGCTTGCCGCTGCCGGATGGGACCCCGACGCGGGGTTCGCCCGCTACGAGGCGCGGATGCGCTCGTTCGTCGAGGCCAACCAGGAGATCGGCCGGTTGAACGCCCGCAGCCGCGACGTTCCCGGGCCGGACGCCGAGCCGGGCCCCGACTTCGCCGGCGAATGGTTCATGGAACTGGTCGGACGCGCGATCAACGGCGTCGAACTGCCCGACTACGCGGAGGTGCTGGACTCCGCGGCCCCGACCGGAACGGCGATCACCTCGCCGGCCACGGCCAAGCCGTAGGTCTCACCTGACCTGCGACAGGGGACCACGCTTTGGTGATGACCGCGGTGGGCTGTTCGGGCCGGGGCGTTGGTCATGCGGGGGTGCTCCCGTTTCGGTCGGCGAGGGTGCGGGCGATGACGCCGTCTTCCATGGCGTCTGTGGTGGCGAGGGCGGCGCGAACGACGACGGCGAAACCGCCCACTGGGCGACCTGGGGCAAGCCCGGTGTCGGCGGCGAAGCAGTGGGAAGGCCGTCCGCGCGGCGATGCCGAAGGGGAGCTTCGACCGGTGCGAGGACATCCACGAACGTCAGCGCAAGGCCCACCCTCAGCCGCGCCTGCCCCGTCGGGTCCGTACCCGACAGGGCAGGACGCGTCAGCCGGCTAGCCGTGAGTCGGCGGCGGGCGCACGGTCATGCCCCCGACTCACACGCGATCGCGAGCTGGAACTTCGGAACTGCCGTGTTCCACGCGCGTCCTGGAAAGCAGCCGTCCGAGTCCCTGCCGGGCTTCCGAGTGCAGCGCCCAGCCGACGGTCGGCCGACATCCCGGCAGCTCCACCCCCAAGCCGCCACCGGCCAGGGGACGCCGCGTTCAGGGGCTGAGAGGCTGCCCCCTGCCACGTGCTGCCGGCCTCGCAGCTCGTGGCGATCGTGCCCGTCGGTTTGGCGGTGGTGGTCAGTGGCCGTTGCCGAGGTTGGGGAACATATGGCCGAACATGGCGTGGATCATGGCTATGCCTTCGCTCCCCGTGAGGGTGGCGTCAGGGGCGATGTCGGGCACGGTTTGACCCAGTTCGCGGCCCAGGCCGAGGAAGGCGAAGAACAGGGCTCTGGGCAGGCCGCGCAGCGGCAAGTCGGGCGGGACCATGGGCTCGGTGAACTCGGGGAACGGTCGCGGGTGGACGTCGGGCCAGTCCTCCGGGTCGCGTGGGGTGTCCAGCGACAGGACCGGGCGCAGGTCGGGGGCCGCGGCTTCCCGCGCGGAGAACGGCTCGCCGAGCGACCAGTGTTCGCGCATGGTGCGGAGGACCGATGTGCTGCGGTGGAGGTCGGTCACCACCGCGTGCTCCGGGACCCAGGCGGAGATCGCGATGGCGGGGATGCGGATGCCGGAGCGGTCGAAGCGGAATCCGTACTGCCCGGCGGGTGCCGCGGGGTCGGGTGGTGGGCCCGGCGGCGGTGGGACGTGGTCGTAGGTGCCGCCGGCTTCGTCGAAGGTGACTACGAACAGGGTGTTGTAGGCGTTCGACCCGGTGGGCGAAGCAGACATGCGGACAGCTTCGTAGAGGCGGGCGAGCAGTGCCTCCCCGCCGATCAGCGAGGATGGCGTGTCGAACGTGAGCCCGGGGAACAGCGCGCCCTCGGGCGGGTGCATGTCGTTGTGGCCGTACACCAAAGCGGGTTCGATGAAGGCGTAGTTCGGAAGTGTCCCGTTTGCGGCGTCCTCGAAGAACCTGTCGGTGGAGTGGAAATTGGCGAACCGGTCGCGCAGCCGGGCGGCGTGGATGATCCCGGTGAACGGCATGCGGGCCGGTGGGCTGCAGTACACGCGCCACGTCAGTCCGTGCGCCTCCAGTCGGTCGAAGATGGTCTCCGCCGTGTTGTGCACCGGGAAGGAGTCGGCCGGGGACATGTTGACGACGTAGCCCGATGCGGTGCCGGCGTGGAAGAAGGACCGGTTGGTGAAGGTCTGGGACGGCACTTCGCAGAACCAGTGGTCGAAGGTGGCGAACCCACGGGCGAGAGCCGACAGCACCGGCATCTGGGCGGGGGTGTAGCCGGTCATGATCTGCGCGTACTGGTCGTATGACGGTTGGCGGCCCGTCTCCGCGGTGACGGCGCTGATGTAGTCGGCGACGAAGCCGTCCATGGTCGGAACAAGGCCTGCCTCGGCCGGAGCGTTGTAGGGCGGTGTCATCTGCTCGGCTGGCACGCCCCGGTTGTCCGGGGGGTCGACGATGCCGAACAGCTGGGTGTTGAGGTGCTGGTACTCCTCGCCGGGGTCGGGGTCGGGGGTGTCCATGTCGGGCGCGACACCGTACGGCACGCGGCCGCGGCCCCCGCCGTCTTCGGCCCACGGCGGGATCGGATTGCCCAGGGCATTCCCGAGCGCACCTTCGAAGCTCGGCACCTCGCCCGGTTCGTACAACCGCCCCAGCAGGTTGTCGAACGACCGGTTCTCGAACAGAACCGCGACGACGTGGTCCAGCGCATGGCTGCGATCGGGGCGGGTCATTTCTGCGATCTCCTCGCATCGGGACACCCGTGTCGGCGCACCGGTCGGACCTCACCCGCCGCGCGCTTCCCCAACACAACAGCGAGCGGGCGGCTCGGGCCGCACGGTCGCCGCGACGGCACGCCTGCCAGGTGTACCTCTCGGACAGCTGCGGATCTGCCGCAAGCGGCGCCCGTCATTCGACGGCGTCGACTACCTCCCAGCACACACCTACTCCGCCGGTGGCCGCAAACGGGGCGACTCGCCCCGGCCGCAGAGCCGACCAGGAGCTTCCCGGTTCCCGCCGGCGAATCTCGCGCTGGAGGTCGGCGACGGTAAACGGAGTGCCTCAACCGGCCGCAGCACCGGTGGGGTGTGCGGCCAGGGGGCGCCGTCGGCGCCGTGCGGAGGAGACCGGCGGCTCCGGGCGTCCCACACGGACCCGCGATGGGGCCGGTCGGTGCCCCGCCCCGCGATCAATTGCCAAAAGCAACCAGCTTGGTGCCTGCTGTTACCGCGGCGGGCGTTGCTGGAACATCCACGTGGCGACGGTCCTTTCGTGGGGTCGATGTCCAGGCGGCGGAGCCGGACGTTGTCAGGCAGACACCTGTTGACCGGCCTGCAGCGTCCACAGGTTGGTGTAGGTGCCGCCGAGTGCCAAGAGTTCTTCGTGTGTCCCATGTTCGGTGACCAGGCCGGAATCCCCCAGGACGTAGATGCGGTCGGCGCCTCGGACCGTGGCCAGCCGGTGCGCGATGACGATCATGGTGCGGTTGCTCCCGAAGACCTGCAGGGCGCGCTGGATGGAGGCCTCGGTCTCGTTGTCGACGGCGGAGGTGGCTTCGTCGAGGATGACGATCGGGGGGTCGCGCAGGATGGTGCGGGCCAGGGCGATGCGCTGTTTCTGCCCGCCGGACAACGCGGCACCACGTTCACCGACCAAGGTGTCGTAACCGGCGGGCAGATCGGCGATGAAGGAGTGCGCCCCGGCGGTGTGGGCCGCGGCGATGAGTTGCGCGTCCGTGGCGTGGAAAGTCCCGTAGCGAATGTTCTCCGCGATCGTGCTGTCGAACAGGAACGGCTCCTGAGTGACATACCCGATGGCGTGGCGCAGGTCGGACAAGCCGAGATCGCGCACGTCGACGCCGTCGAGCAACACCTGGCCCTGATCGGCATGCCGGAAGCGCATCAGGAGCTTGGCGATGGTGGACTTGCCCGCGCCGGTGGGGCCGACGATGCCCGTGGTTCGCCCGGCGGCGATGGCCAGGGAGGTGCTGCGGAGCGTGGCCTGCCGCCCGGGATAGGCGAAGGTCACCTTTCGTAGTTCGATCTCCCCCTTGACCCGCTGGGTGGGCAGGTGGGGGAGGTCGGCACCGGATTCGACCGGCAAGTCGTTCAGAGCCTGCACCCGGCCCAGGGCGGCGAGGGTGCGTTGGTACTGGTCGGTGATGGTGCCCAATCGGGTCAACTTGCCCAGGGCGTTGCCCGGCATTTCGATCAACGGCCCGAACGCCTCGGCGGGCAGCCCGCCGCCGAGCACGGCTCGGCCGCCGAGCAGCAGGGTGCCGACGAGCGCCGAGCATGCGGACAGCCGCAGGATCTGGGTCTGGGCCGCCGCGCTGCGGTCGGTGGAGCGGTTCGCGTCGCGATACTCCCGGCTGAGCTCGGAGACACGCGTGGTCTCGTGCGTCTCGGTGCACGTGACCTTGATGGTGGTGTGGGCCTGAAGGTTGTCGGCCATGCGGTTGTGCAACCGCCACCGGTGCTTCCCGGAAGCGACGTGATCGGCGACCGCGCGCTCGTGGGAGCGGAAAGAGAGCCAAGCGACCAGCGGCACCGGCGCGAAGGCGACCCAGGCGAGTTGCGGGGCGAGCAGCAGGTACACCGGGACGAGAACCGCAAGGCTGGTGGCCAATTGGACGACGTCGTGCAGGTTCGTTCCGACGAAGCTCCCCAACTGGCTGATGTCCTCGGTGAGCACCGTGTTGACCCGACTGGTGCGTTCATTCTCCAAGTCGACCGGCGCAAGACGTTGCACGTGTGCGTAGGTGCGGATGCGCCAGTCGTCCTCGATCGTCTGCCCGAGCCGACGCCAGGCGACGTCGGCGCCGTAGCCCAACGCGGCCATCGTGAGGCAAGCCAGCGCGGCGGCGCCGACCAGGACCGGTAGCTGGGTCGCGACACCCGCTACGCCCAGCCGTGCCAGGAACGCGCTCTCGCCCCTGGCCAGCACGAGAACGATCGACGGGACCAGGGCGTACAACGTGATTTCCGCCAGTTGGGCGAACACGGACAGAGCCGTCGCCGCGCCGAGTTGTCGCCGGTGCCGCCCGACGATGCGCCGCAGCGGACGGCGCCACATGGCCACTTCCCTCGACCCCGGTTGCTCGCGATCGGCTTGTCGCCGCCACGCCTTCCGCACCACAACCGCCGTTGCCGCGGCGGCCAGACCAAGGCTGATCAGAGGTTGGCCGAGCACGGTCAGGGCGAACTTGCCACAGGCCGTGATCGCGACCGCCGCCGCACCACCGCCAAGCAGAACCGCAGACCACTTGCCGAGTCGGGCCGGGCCCGGCCGTCCGCCCGAACCACCGAGTGGAACCCGGCCGTCGCCGGCTCCGGCACCCTGCCGAGGTCTGATGTCCGGGTGGTTCACCGCATCGACCGGCGCGGCGGTGTGCTCGGCGTCTGTACACGCCAGGCTCCGGGTGACGGCGTCGCGCACGAGACCGGCGATGAACCGGGAGGGGGTGTTGGGGGCGTGCAGGACCAGCACGCTGCCGGTCACGGGATTTACGCGCGCTTCGACGATGCTGACGTCCTCGTTGAGGAACCTTTCCACCACATGCGCGAGGGCTGGTCTGCGACAGAGAATCGGGACCTCCCAGCGCTGCCTTCCGGGGATGACCGACCGGGCCCGCAGCGTCGGCGGCGTGCGCGGCGATCGGGCTTCAGGAGCGTCGGCGCGCGGGGGTGCAAGCAAGGGCATGGCAGCGATCACCGGTTTCCGATCGGGCTTCGCGCAAGGCGGCGACTACCTGTTTTCATTGCGGATTCACCGAAAGCGCCCGAACCGCGTCAGGCTGCGTGTCGCCTGGGGCGTCGCTCGTGGTCAGCTCGCTCAGCGGCTTGTCGGGGGACTCGACGGCGGCTTTCAGCAGCCGTACCCAGCGCGTGGCGAGATCGCCGACTGTCCGTTCGTCGAAGAGATCGGTGCGGAACTGGATCACGCCGTCCAGGCCGGCCAGGCTGCCGTCCGCGTGCTCGCGCTCCGTCAGGCTGATACCGAAGTCCACTTTGGCTGTTCCCGTCGGCGCGACGACTTCGCGCACGCGCATACCGGGCAGGTCGAAATCGTATTCCGGAGTGTTCTGCAGAATGAGCCTGACCTGGGTGAGGCAGCGGGGGGTGGGCTTGAGAGCCTTCGCCAGGTGGCCGAAGGGCACTTCCTGATGGGCGTACGCGGCGAGGGCAGTTTCGCGGACGCGTTCCAGGAGTTGGGCGAAGCTCGGGTCGGCCGAAGTATCGGTGCGCAACACCACGACGTTGATGAAGCAGCCCACGAGATCGTCGAGGGCCTGGTCCGTACGTCCTGCGACGGGGCTGGTGATGCAGATGTCGGTGCCCGCGCCGCGTTCGGTCAGCAGGGCGGCGAGGCCGGCGTTGAGCACCATGAACAGACTTGCCCCGGCGCGACTGGCCAGGTCCGCCAGTGCCGCGTGCAGTCGCGCGTCGATCCAAAGGGCCAAGTCGGAGCCCTGGTGGGAATCGGTTGCCGGACGGGGACGGTCGTAGGGCAGCACCAGCTCGTCGGGCAGATCGATCAGCCTGTCGGTCCAATGGACAAGTTGGCGGCCGGGCGATCCGGACGGCGATGCCGTGTTCGCGCAGCCGGGAGCGGTTCTCGACGAAGTGGTAGGCCTTGTCGGCGCGGAGCTTGGCGGGCCGCGTTCGGTGCGGTCCGCGGCGGGACCGCACGCTCGCCCAGCCGGGCCGGGCGAGCTCGCCGAAGAACGTGGGCGCACGACGCTCTACCGCTGCCTGGCGACGCTTTCCAGTGCGCTCGGCGACGCCGTGCGGCAGCATCGGCTCCCTTCCAACCCGGCCCGTCCGCCGGTCATTCGCCGCCCTTCCACTCCGGAGAGGATCGTGTGGACTGCGGACGAGGCGGCGGAGTTCCCGGAGTACGCCCGACCAAGACCCGCTCATCGCCGACCTGGGCGAGGTGCTCCTCGATCCCACAGCAGTTCTCCGTGGGCTGGAATGTCCTCCTTGATCTTTTCGAGGACGGACATCATCACGTCGAGGAGGTCTCCGCTGTTGCGCACGATGCCGCATCGACGCCCGGGAGCGGCTGCGGTTCGACAGCGCCTTCGTCGGCGACGACTGACAAGGCACCGACTCCTGGTGCGCATAAGAGCAGCGCTTCGCTCGCCTCGGGGTGAAGGTCGTCTGCTTCCCCTCCACCGCCGGCGTCTCCGGCACCCTGCCGTGCTTCAGCCTGGAGCACCTCGCCCCCGCCTGAGCGGCCATCCCTGGTCCTGCTCCTCGCACCGCGAGCCCGGCCGCGCGCCGGGACCTGGCGGGCCTCGGCGCGTGCAGCAGATCATGCAGAGGCCGGGACTGGTGCAGGCCCTCCGCTTCCGTCAGGGTGCGGCGTCCGGCTCGTCAGCGCAGCCAGGCTCTGTCCGGCAGCTCGTCGTGGCGCCCGACCTCACACGGGACCGGGTCAGTTCGTCGGTTCCGGGTCGCCGAGAGGGAGCGGGCGGGCCAGCGGTATGCCTGCCTCCTGAAGGGCCGCGGCCTTGATGAAGAACTCCTCGCCGAGCGGGTCGAGGTCGAGCAGCGGCATCAAGGCGCGCCACAGCGAGATGTGTTCGGGGAACTCCGCCGCGAGGCGTTCGTAGCGGCGGCGGGCTGTGTCCGGGTGGCCGTTGCGGGTCAGCCAGACCGCAAGCGCGGCCTCGGTGCGGGCCTGTTGCCCAGCCGCGTCGGGCCTGGGGGTGTGGGCGGCCACCTCGGCCGGGCTCAGGCCGCTGTCGCCGTCGACGACCCAGCGGCGCAGGGCGGCCATCGCCGGGCCGGAGGGCACGTCCGTGAAGACGGTGAAGGTGTCCGAGGGGTACTGCGTGTCGTTGGGACGCACCACCCGCCCCGCCTCGTCGACCCAGACCACCGTCGGCACGTTGGCCACCTGGTAGAGCGCGGCGACGCGCTGTTCGGTGTCGACGAGGACTGGGTGGGTCGGCTGCGCCTCCACGATCCACGGTCGCGCGTCCTCGACCCGGTGGTCGAGCGAGACGCTCAGCAACGTGAAGCCGTAGTCGGCGAGTTCCCGGTGGCGGGCCTCCCAGTGCGGCAGTTCCCAACGGCAACCGCACCACGACGCCCAGAAGTTGATCGCCACTTTGCGGCCGCGCAGGTCCGATAGCCGGTGCCGGTTCCCGTCGAGGTCGGGCAGCGCGAAGTCGGGTGCCTCGCCGTCGACGCCGATGCCCAGCCCGTCCGGTGTCGCCCCGAGGACGGCCACCCGGGCGCCCAGCTCGATCGCGTAGGGCCGCCCCAGGAGCGCGGCGAATCCGGCGAGGTCAACCAAGCCGTCGGCGCGTCGGGCGGGCGCGCCGGAGGTGTGCGGTACACAGACATCGCCCCGACACCAGCCGTACTCCTGCCACGTCCAGCCCAACGTGGCGTCGACCGCGTCCACGGTGAGCAGCGGGGAGCCGGTTGACTCGGCCTGCGGGTCGGTGTCCACGTGCGCAACGACTTGTGTCGCACGTCCGTCGTCGAGGATCGTCCAGTCCATCGGAACCCCTCCCTGACAGCCCGTCAGGACCGGGCCGGTGCTCTGTCTTACCGCCTGCGCGCCGCGGAAGCCAGGGGCGCGCGGCCAGGGCGCCTGGGCCACCGCGCGGCCGCGTCCACGATGCGGAAGGTCCTGCGCGCACGCGGGGTCTCGCCGCCCGGCCGACGCGACGACACCTGGCGCACGTTCCTTCGGGCGCAGGCCGAATCGTTCCTTGCGGTCGACTTCTTCCACGTCGACACCGTGACGCTCAAACGGCTTACGCGGCCTTCGTCATCGAACCAGGGACCCGGCGCGTGCGACTGCTCGGCGTCACCGCGCACCCGACCGGCGCCTGGGTCGTCCAGGTCGCCCGCGACCTTGCCGCCGACCTCGAGGACGTCGGCCACGGGTTCGCCTACCTGATCCGGGACCGGGACGCGAAGTTCACCGCCGCCTACGACGCCATATGCGCGTCGATCGGCATCGAGGTCGTGCCCACCGCACCGCAAGCGCCGCGCATGAACGCCTTCGCGGAACGCCGGTTACGGACACGCGCGCTGGCGCACCCCCGGCGGAACCGCCAGAGAGAGCCGGCGCACGAAAGGGCGCTGTTTCGTCGGTGCGGACCGGCGCCGAGCGGTCTGGGGGCCACCGCGGGCCCTTCGCTGAATCGTGATCGGAGTGCTCTCCGTCGGGGTGGGCCATGCCCTGGACGCGGACCTGAACGCCCTCGCCGCCGACACCGCCGCCCCGCCGCCGTGCCCGCTGCTGATGCGCTCGGACCTGGCGCCCAGCTGGCCGAGGATCATCATGACCGCGTTCGCCGACGACACGGTCGTCGAGCACGTGCGCCGCGCCGTCTACGGGCACGACGTGCTGCTGATGCTGTACCCGGAGGTGATCGACACCTTCACCCTGGCCGAGCCCCCTGCAAGGCCTGCACTTCCGCTTCAGCGACATCGGCACCCTCGCACTGCGTCCAATCGCGAGCCCTGACGTCGGCGTCGCCTTGGATGCCCTGGAATCGACCATGGCCTCACGCGGCCCCTGATCGCGGGCGACGAGTTGCGCCCATGGCAGGACCCGGTGTGCGGCAGGCCGAGGGTGGCCCGTGCTCGAGTCAGCGGGAGGGGACGCGGTGGATCCAGTCGGAGATGTCGCGGACCACGGCCGGGTCGACGTGTTGCGGGCGCAGGTAGTCGGCGGGGGTGGAGGCACCTGCGCCGGGGGCGAACATGTGATCGTCCGCCTCGTAGACGCGGAAGTCGACTCCGGGGCGGCGCAGACCCGATCGCCATCGGGTGAAGTCGTCGGCGACGGTGACCTGGTAGTCGCGGCCGCCTTGGAGCAGCAGCATCGGCTGGTGGAGTGCGGCGGCGGTTCCGACGGCGTCGAAGTCGCGCATCTCCAGCCAGTACGCGGCGGGAAGCCCGAAGGGGAGTTCCGAGGCCGGGGTCTGGGGCGTCAGGTCGGGGCCGTCGACGAGGGCGGCCTGCCGGGTGAACATCGCCACCACCGAGTCCGGGACCTGGTCGGGGATCACGGAGGCGAGATGGGAGAGGACGCGGACGGCGGCATGGTGCATCGGCTCCGCGTCGCCGGCCATGATCACCAGGCCGGCGACCGCGGGCTCCGTCGCGGCGACCTCCGGGGCGACCTTGCCGCCCATGCTGTGGCCGAGGATGAACACGCGCTCGGGGTCGACCTCCGGGCGGGCGGCCAGCACCTTCAGCGCATCGGCGGCATACGGCACGTATTCCCGCGTCATGGTCAGATCGTGTGAGGCCGCGAACTCCGGATGTACGAAGGTCGCTTTGTCGAAACGCAGCACCGCGATCCCCCGACTGGCCAGCCCCCACGCCAGGTCCTTGAGCGGCTTGTTCGGCCCGGCGGTTCCGTCACGGTCGAACGGTCCGCCACCGCCAAGCAGCACCACCCCTGGCACCGACGCGCAGCCCGTCGGAATGCTCATGGTGCCCGGCACGGAGAACGGGGCGGCACCGACGACCACGTCGTGTTCGGTGAAACCGGTCGGCTCGGCATAGGACGGCGGGGTCCAGTGGGTGCTCGCGGCCTCGGCCGGGGCGCGGTCAGACATCGGCACTACCTTTCTCAACTTCTGCGAAAGGTAGCACAGTGTGAGATCGTCGGGACATGCACGCTTTCGAGCTACTGGCGCACCCGGTGCGGCTGCGGGTAGTACACGCAATGCGCGGTGGACAGGAACTGACGACCAGTGACCTGTGCCGGCGCATCGCCGACGTTTCCAAAGCCACGGTCTACCGGCATGTCGACCTGCTCACCGCCGGCGGCGTCCTGGAGGTCGCCGACCAGCGGCGAGTGCGCGGCGCGGTCGAACGCCGCTACCGGCTGCGCCAGGACCGCGCCGTCATCGACGCCGACACGATCGCCGCGCTGTCCCTCGACGACCACCGGCGCAGTTTCGCGACGGCCCTCGCGGCTCTCGCCGCCGAGTACGACGCCTACCTCCGCCGCGACGGTGCCGACCCGGTGGCCGACCATGTGGGCTACCGCCAGCATGCCCTGTGGCTCAGTCCAGACGAACTGCGCGCGATGATCGACGGCATGCGCGAGGCGATCGTGCCGAACCTGGCCAACGAGCCGACGCCCGAACGCGCCCAGTACCTGATCAGTCCGATTCAATTCCCCATCGCGGCACCGCCGGCCACAGCTGAAACCGAACCCGCTGCCGCGAACGCCTGCACGTCCGAAGGGAAGCCTGGAAGCACCTCGAGCGGGCACCGGCAAGGACCCGCCGCAGGGCGGTAGAACGGAGTCGACACCGTTTCTGGGCAGGGGCGGTGAGGGGCCGCCCAAAGGAGCCGAATCGCGTCATCGTTGCTATGACTGTGCTGCCGACGGAATCGATAGTCCTCTCGTGTGCACTGGCGCTCCGGTTTGCCGGCGAGAACCTCTGGGACTACAGCCGCATCCACGGCGAACTTGCCACACGCGGCATCCGCGCAGCTTGACCGGCGACTCGCGGACCTGCTCGAACGTGACGTCGTCCCGGTCCACCACGCGGTCGTATTCCGACGTGATGACCCGGTGCCGGCCCGGCTCCAGCGCAAGCGCCGAGAAGTGGCCGTCGGCGCACCGCCGCAGGAAAATGAAGTCCTCAGGAAGATCCGGGAGTTCGACATCCGCCAACAGGGCGGTCATGGTTGCCCCCGCGCCGCGGAAGTCGATGCCCGCCAGCCGTCGTACCGTGCTGCGCCCACCCTCGCAGCCCACGAGGAACCGGGCGCGGAGGCTTTCCGGCGACGTGCCGGCCGTCCGCGGCCCGACCGTGACGCCGTCCCCGGCCTGGCCGAGTCCGTCGACCTCGGTCGACCACCGCACCAGCTCCTCGACGCCAGGAACCGATCCAGGATGCCGCGCTGGCCCAGGACCTCGAGGGTCCGCGAGTGGATCCCGCCGGCGCGCGACTCACCCGTCCGTGTCGGAAGGCGTTCCACCACGACCACGTCCGCGCCGCCCAGCCGCAACTCGCCCGCGAGCATCAGCCCGGTCGGCCCGGCCCCCGGGACCACCACATCCGTGTTCATGCCGCCAAGCCCCACGACGATGCCCCCAATTCCCCGCAGGTCCGCGCCCGCGAAATCCCCTCCACGTTCACGGGAGCGGGATCACGCGGTCAAGACGCCACAGCACTCCAGGGCCGACCGCGCAACTCGCCCATCACACCTGTCCCGTTGGCGGGACACCCTCGCATTGCTCATGGGCTTAGCCACACGCGACGGGCGGTTGGAAGGCTTGCGGGCGCGCATCGCCGCCGTCTACGCCTGCATCAACCAGCCAGTGTCGCCGACCGCGTCGACCTACACCTCCTGTCCGCGCTTCACTCGAACATCGGGCAGACCCGCGCAGTATGTTCGGGTTGCGCCGCGACTACCCGCAGGCGTAGGCCCCGGTTCAATGCTGCCGGCCGTAACTGCCCGGTGCGGCGCCTGGAGGCATCGGCGTGCTCGAGGAGCACCCGTTCGACGAACGTGACCTCGCGTTCGAGCGTCACCAGCTCATGGTTCTGGAGCGGCAGCTCGGTGGGTCGCGGGCGAAGTTCAGGCCGGACGACCGGGCGTTCCTCGCGGCCTTGCCGGTGCCGCTGCCGCGTCACGTCCTGCGCCGAGTGCGACTGTTGGTCCAGCCGGACACGATTCCGCGCCGGCACCGCGACCTCACGAAACACGGGCACGCGCGGACCTGCCGACCGAAGCGGCCGGGACGTTCACCCACTGTCGGCTCGATCCTGCGGCTGGTTTTCCTGCGGCTGGTCCGGGAGAACCCGACGTGGGGATACCGCACGGTGCACGGGGACTCGCCACGCTCGGCATCAAGATCGCGGCCGCCACAGTCTGGGAGATCCTCAAAGCCGAGGGCGTCGGGCCGACACCGGACCGCCGCGCCACCGTCTGGGCCGACTTCCTCCACTCCCAGGCCGACGCGCTCCTGGCATGCGACTTCATCGAGACCGTCACCCTGACCGGCCAACGCCAGTACATCCTCGCGGCCATCAAGCACACCTCCGGCCGCGTACGGGTCCTCGGCACGACGGCGCACCCCACCGCGCACGGGGTTGCCAAGGCCGCCGAAACCTCGTCGTGGACCTCGAGAACACAGGAGCCTGTGTCACGTGGGTCTGTACGGTTCTTGGTGTAACGGCTGGATCTGAGGAGGCCTCAGATGTCCGAATACCCGAGCGAGCAGGGTGGGTTACCGGTTCCGGTTGAGCCTACCGAGGTGTGGGCCGCGGACGAGTTGGACGCGCAGCTGGTGCGCCGGCTGACGGACCGGGCCCGCGCGGAGGGCCTCGCGCTGAC
>NZ_BAABHS010000063.1:0-24478 GCF_039542225.1 Yinghuangia aomiensis
CGTTCTTCAGCCTGTTGCAGAAGAACGTCCTCGACCGCCGATCGTGGACCACTCGCCAGGAACTGCGGACCGCGATCGTGACTTGGATCGAGAGGACTTACCACCGCCGCCGTCGACAAGCCTCGCTCGGCCGACTGACCCCGGTCGAATACGAAACCGTCATGGCCGCGCCAGCCGCCCGGGCTGCGTGACCGCACCTGTCACCCAAACCTGCATCAGACCCGGGTGACGGCCACGGGATCGGCATACTTGGCGAGCACCCATACCAAAGACAGCGACTTTTCATGCCCGGCTCGCCCTGGGTGGTCCAGTCGCAGATGGCCACTGATCGGTGTCGCCA
The DNA here is from genome assembly GCF_039542225.1 of Yinghuangia aomiensis. NCBI lineage: Bacteria > Bacillati > Actinomycetota > Actinomycetes > Kitasatosporales > Streptomycetaceae > Yinghuangia > Yinghuangia aomiensis. Next base: position 341 of record NZ_BAABHS010000063.1, read on the forward strand.
GACCATTGCGGTCGATGACGAGTTGGTCAAGTGATGTAAGGACCGAGGTCATCCCCATGTTGTCCCAGAAGAAGGCGAAGCTCTCCGTGCGGCCGGGCGCGAGGGGGACCGTCGTCAAGTAATCCTTGTCGGTGGCATTGTCATGAGCCATGTAGAGGAGCACTGGGATGGCCGAACCCCTTGCGGTGTCGACTGCCTGTTCCAAGTAGGCACCCCAGTCGCCCCCGAGGTGATCCGCAGCGCGTGCAGGGTGTTTGTGGCCGAAGAATGCCGCCTCGAACTCCCGCTCATTGGTGATGAGTTGCGGTCCCGCGTCGAGGTTGTGATAGCTGGTTCGCCCGTTCACACCCACGGCCGTCGCCCATACCGCAGTCAAGGCGACCACCACACCCGTTGTGCGGGAGAACGGCACCAGGAACAGCGGCAGCAGCATCAGTAGCACCAGGGGCAGCCACATGCGGGCGTGCATGTAGTCTCCGCCGACGCGTAGCACGTACACGCACATGAGCGACGCGGCGAGGACCGGCGTCGCGACAAGCACGACCTCACGGTTGCTCGGCCGGGCTCGGCCGTAGAGGTGGGTGATCAACACACAGAGCAGTGCGAGAGGGATCCACAACTTGTACGTAGTGAGGAAGTCGTCGAAGTAGCCGAACCCACGGCCCCAGTGAGTATTCGAAGCTTCCTTCGCCAGCCCGGGCATGGGGATCAGAATGCCGTAGTACCCGGCACGGAAGATCTCGTAGGCGACCGGAAGCACCCCGGCGACTGCAATGATCGACAGGATTTTGCGCGCCCGCGCCCCCGCAAGGAGGGTCAGAGCAACCAGGAACGCGGCCGACGCGATTGCGAATTCCGGCCTCACCAGAGGCCCGAGACCCAACGCAAATGCCGTTCCGTGCCGGCGCCGTGGCGTGGAATCCGGTTTGACGGCAGCCAACAACGCCCATGAGCCGGAGAGCCAGAAGAAGCACAGTCCCGTTTCCAGGCCGGAGGTCCCGTAGTCCCAGAACGGGATGACACCCAGCACTACCAGAACCCCCGCTGGGAGCAGCATGCCGTCCGCACCGCGGGAGCGCTGGAAGCGCCTGGAGGCGTCCAGCGCCACGGCCAAAGCCCCCACCGACAAGATTCCCCCGGCCCATACTGCTTGCAGTGCGGGTTCGCCGCCGCACACAGCGCTGACGGCGACCAGCAGCCAGGTCCACAGCACGCTGGTGTTGACTTCGTCGCGTTCGGCGGTGCTGTACGTCGGCCTGTGCCCGGCCAGGACTTGGCGCACCTGGCGCACGGCTATCAACCCGTCATCGCTGATCCAGCGGCGGGCGTAGACCTCCGCCGCGAACACCACCACGCAGGCTGTGATCGCGGCGGCTGTGGCGGCTCGGCGGGGATCGACCGGGATCGAATGCCGGGTGCTGCGCAACCGGGTGTGGAACGGCGTGGCGAAGGTCACCGGTCTCCTCGAAGGTGTTGTCTCGCGAGGCACCACATCTCCGCCGTGGAGAATTCGGCGTCATGGCGGACAGAAACACAGATGTCGAGACCGCGCGTGTCGGGAGACGCCGGCGACCTGATCGCACGGGGGCGTCGCAGATCGACGGCGATCGCCTGACGCTGCGGGTCCGCTTACGTCGAACACCCGTTGATCAGAGGACTTCGGTGCCTCACCGACGGCCTTCCGGAAGGCCGATCTGCATGACAGCGCCCCCGACTCGTCCGAACTGCGGTGCATCCCCGCGCACGCGAGGCCGACTCGTAGCTGCTCGCCCCTCGGTGGGGTGTTCGCGGAGCAATCCCCGTGTGTTCGGGGCCGATTACTTCCTGACCGGGCAAGCGGGATATACGAGGTCTTCATCCGCCTATGCTTGCTGCCGCCGCAGCGCAAGGCAGTCTAATCGTGGAGAAGCATAGTTGTCGTTACAGGGCGTCAGCCGTTTCACGACCCGCCCGCTGTGTCGCGCGTCCGGATGCCGAACAGATACCACCCCTGAGTCGCGCGCCGCACGGTGGGACTCGACCACGTGCCCGTGCTGTCCTGATGTGCCTCGCCGCGAACCGTGCGCACCAGTGGTCGACGAACAAATCGGCCATCGGTGTTGCCACGCCAGCGCGTGTGGCCGCCCGAAGGTGGCGTTGAGGAATCCGTATCGACAGCCGCTGCGGCGCCATGGTTACCTGCCCCGCAGCCACCCGGAACACCATGCCCGGCCGGCCCGCCGTCAGCGGGGTCGGGCACCTTCCCGGCCGGGAGGCAGCACCGAGTCTCCGGGGCCGCCCTATACTCCCGAATCGCTGCTCCGCGTGCGGCATTGTCCTCGCCAACTCGGGAGTTCGGGCACTGCGGCACTTCAGCGTGTTGTGCCGAGGGCCTTCGTCATCCGCATGCGGGTGTTTTCTGGGTCCCAAAGTCGCACGACCGGGAAGGGTGACATCGTGATCGAGCGAGCCAAATTGCCTGCCGCCGTCGCTGTTCTTGCAACCATCACACTGGTTGCTTCCTGTGGCGGTGGTTCCGGGCATTCCGGGAAGGACGCGGCTCCTTCGACGACCGCCGCTCTGCCGAGCGCAGGCCCGTCCGGCGTAGTGGATTCACCAAGTGCCGCGTCATCTCCGTTCCCCTCCACGTCCCCGTCCGGGACCGGTGTCGCCCCGTTGCTCGCCCTACCGCCGGACCTCAGCGTCGACTTCGCCTGGAGCGCGCCCTCGGATCCGGTCCAGGCGGCGGCACTGGCCGCGGCAGCCGACTACCTTCAGGCGATCATGCACGCGGTGGTCGCTCAGAACGCGGGCGATCCTCCTCTGTCGCAGTACGCGACTGCGCAAGCACTTGCCTATGCCCAGCATTACGTGCAGGAGAACGTCGACCTCAAGGAGACCATCACCGGCCACGACCACTACTACCGGTCGGCGATCACCGCCGTCTCCGGTTCGGCCATTCAGATTCGGTTCTGTGAGGACCAGTCGAAGCTCTACAGCAAGGAAATTGCGACCGGCAAAGTTCACATCACGTCCGACTCCAGTCTGCGCAACTTCGTGTCGTACAACGTCGCGATGACCCGCCTTCCCACACCGGGAGGGGTCTGGCAGGCAAGCGCGGCGACCGTGAGCGAAAACGCCGCGGAGTGCAAGCCATAGGGGATCTGCGGGCTTCCGTGCCGGACACATGTGTTGGCATGCCGGCCTTGTGCGGTGCAACCGCGGCGCCTGGTCGCGCATGACGTCCGCGGACACTCGGCCGCTGCGGCGAGTCGCAACAGCCGATTCGGCATGAGCCCCCGTCCCGTCTGCCCCCGCTGGCTTGACACCCGAGTCTCGCTGAGCTAAACATCGGACAGCAGCTGCCCCGGAGGCGCGGGGGTATCACTCTGCTGCTCGACATGCTGCCCATCGTGGCGGGGCGGGCGGCCCATCGGGCAGGGACTCAGTCTCCCTGGTCGCGTGGGTGTTCAGGCAGGCGGTGAGCCGGCCCCGCAAGCAGCGAGACGACGCGCGGCGGCCCCGAGGAGACGGGGATGTCCGTCCCATGCCGATCCCGGGTCGGAAGTGGATCGGATCGGCCCCGATCGCATGGGGACAGTCCGAGCGCGGTCGGCGGATCGCGGTTAGCACCATTTTGGGCCTGCCGACGCAGGCGTCGTCTGCACAACATCTGCGGCCGCCCCGGCGTTTCACGCAACAGGGTGGCAGCTACAACGGGGCTCAAGCCGCGAACTCGACCACGAGGACGTGGACCAATCCCAAGGCAGCGATAGTGGTCACGGCTGACCGGTGCAGAAGCAGCGAGGCATCTCAACCGAGACTGTGCCCAGCGTTCAGAAATCTCAACAGTTCAGGCGAGGGCGATGCGTCGCATAGCTAGACCGGTGGCCAAGTCAATGTCCCCCGCAGGAGGTTCCGCGGGTCTGCAGGTGCTACTGGACCGGCCTGCCGCCTTACGACGTCCTATCCCCACACGAAGCCCGAGCGCGCTCCCGCGAACTGTCAGCTGCTTGCACACGTCCGGACCGGCACCGCCCAAGGCGTTTCCCGGATCCACGTCTGGAGGCCGCCATCCCAGTGATGTGCCCGATGCCCGTACTGGTCTGTTGACCCTTCCGGATTAACCGGCACGCCCTTGGCGTGATCGAAACCGCTTGGCAGGATGGCGACGTGGATGATGCTCAGTGCCCCGTTGATCTCGGTAAACCTGCGATATCCGGAGCCGACGCGCCGGGTTACCTGCCGCCCCGGATGCCGAATCACAGTTCGCCGTCCGCCTCGCTCCTGCGCAGTCACGTCGTGAGCACCATCATCCCCGGATTGGATCTCCGGCCGTACATCGGCGACGGTTTCGCCGACCCTGTCGGCCAACAGACAATCGCGGTTTCCGACCCGATGACGCGGCGGACCCTGACGAACATGCCGGAAGCCGGCCCCGAAGACGTCGAGGCAGCGGTCGCCGCAGCGAGGGCTGCCTTCGACACGGGGCCGTGGCCGCGCATGCCCGCGCGGGAGCGGGCTGCCGCGTTGGAACGCTTGGCAGACGGGGTGGAACGTGCCGCGGGGACACTGGCGTTGCTGGAGGCGACTGACACCGGCAAGGTCCTGGCCGGGGTGCGGGCCTGGGACATTCCCCAGGCTGCGGCTGCTCTGCGCTTCTACGCCCGCCAGGTGCTCGAAGCCGACGAGATCCGGGTGTCGGCGACTGGAGATCGTTCCGTCCGGCTGACACATGTTCCTGTCGGGGTGTGCGCCGCCGTCATCCCGTGGAACTTCCCGTTCGCGTGTACTGCGTGGAAGATCGCACCGATACTGGCCGCCGGGTGCACGGTGGTGGTCAAGTCGGCCGAGCGAGCGCCGCTCTCGGTCCAGGCGTTGGCCGGGCTCGTCGTGGAGGCGGGGTTTCCGCCTGGTGTGGTGAACATAGTCGCAGGACGCGGAGAAACCACGGGCTGGTACCTGACTGCCGATCCGCGGATCGACGCGGTCACGTTCACGGGGTCGACGGCCACCGCCCGAGCGGTCGTCGGGGCATCGCTGCGGCGGCTGCCGCGCACCGTCCTGGAACTCGGAGGCAAGGGCTCGACGTTGGTGTTCGCAGACTGCGATGTCGATGACGCGGTTGCGGGGACGTTGGAAGCCGCGTTCGATTGCGCCGGACAGAGCTGCTGCGCCGGAAGCCGTATCTTCGTCCACGAAGCGCTGTACGGCGAATTCCTTGAACGACTCGTGTGCGGGGCCCGGACTCGGCGGCTCGGCGATCCCTTGGACGCCGCGACGCAGCAAGGCCCGCAGATCGACGACGCCCACCTCGGCCGCATCGACGCCTATGTCCGCGAGGCTGTCGCCGGCGGCGCGCGGTGTGCCACCGGCGGAGGCAGACCGACACCGGACGCCCTCTTCTACGCACCCACGTTCGTAACCGGCGCATCCCGGGACGCGCGAATCTCCCGGGAAGAGATCTTCGGGCCGGTCGCATGCGTGTACCCGTTCGCTGACCTCGGCGAAGCTCTGCACGCCGCAAACGACACCGACTTCGGTCTGTCGGCCTCCGTCTGGACCTCCAACCCCGAGACCGCCCGCAAAGCCGCCACCGGACTGCAGGTGGGCACCTGCTGGATCAACGGCTTCGGGTCCTTCGACCCGAACGTCCCCTGGGGAGGCACCAAGCTGTCCGGCCGCGGACGCGAACTCGGAGCTGTCGGCCTGCACGAATTCTTGGACACGAAGGCCGTATGGGACCTCATGCCATCGCAATCCGAACCGGCTGAGGAACCGGCTCGGCTTCCGCCGCACGGCTGAATCCCCGGCCGCGCCGCTTGGACGCCGTCCCTGCATCGGCAGCCGCCGACGACCGTTGAACTGGTTCCCGCGGCTGGCGAAGCCGTGGCACATCAGTCCTGAGATTGCTCGCGCTCCAGGGCGGCGGCGCGGGTGCCGCGTCCAGCGGCCGCGCGGATCGTATGGCTCGGCCGACCATGCTCCGATCTTCCTTTCACAGGCCACGCGGCGCCACGCGTGCGTTTCACCTGGTTCAGCGGACCGAGTGCTGCCAAGGTCGCGGGTGACAGGCACCTCTGCGGTTGCGCTTGCACAGCCGGGCGGGGTGTGGCCAACGCTCGCGCCCTGTGGACTTCACGCCGGTATTCGGCTTCGCTCAGCGGCCGACGTCCCAGATGAACAAGCCCGTCGCAATATGCGCTGTATGCGCGCGACATCTGCAGTATTCGTGCGAACCCGCGCAGCTCCGGGGTGAGGACTTCACGGATGACAAGGCGGTACATTTCCCCGAAGTCTTCTGCGATACGGAAGCGCCGCTCCGCGGCTTCCAAGCGCTCCAAGCGTTCCCCGGGGGTATTCCTTGCGGTCAGGCGCAGCATGACCTCGCGATCCGGCTGGTGACCGTGAGCACCCCGCTTGAGGTATACCGCGAGGTCGTGTGCGGGGTCGCCGTTGGCTATGCACCGCTCGAAGTCCAGGAGATTCCCCTGCCGGCGCGCCACCCACGTGATGTTCTCATCGTGCAGATCACCATGGACAAGTACATTGGGCCGCCTTGGATCAACGAGCGGCAGCAGGTGGTCCGCGTCGCGGCGGAGCGTGTCGGCATCGGGAAGGCCCAGCCGGTCGAGTCCGTCGCCCAGCACAGCCTCTGCGATGGTGACCACGCGGTAGAGATGTGCGCGCACGAGGTTTTCGTGGATGGCGTCCGTCGCGGGGAGTAGTTCCTGAGCGGCGGCTGAGGCCCGTTGAAGGCGTTCGAGTTCGTCGAGAGCTGGTTTCGGGACGTGTGCCAGTTCGCGCAGCAAATGGGAGACGACGAAGGACCTGTGCCCGGTGGACGGTTGACGGTGTGTGAAACCTCGGTCCTCGCCGACCGACAGGTGCAGGCCAGGCGCCAACACCCTGGGAACTTCCCATCGAGGGGAGCAGCGTTCCAGGATGGACAGCACATCGTCTTCGTGAATCAAGCGAAGATCGAGATCGTCCATCTCAGGCTGGGCGTCCCGGAGAAACGCGCGCCGCCCGTCGGGCAGTCTGACCAACCTGTTGACGTGTGCGACACCCGACACCGGCTCATGGCCCCTCGAAGGTGCCTCGAGCAGATTGAGTTGTGCGTGCTCGACATGAGGTGGGAAGAGACGGGGACGCGGGCGGCGGACGATCCGAATCTTCGATCTCCCGTTCGGCGTCGGCGGGGGACGATGCACACCATGGCATGGTCAGGTCGGTCCGATGCCGCGCTTGCGTCGGATCCGTCGGACCGACCATCGTAATAGCGAGTGCGCTCTGCGCTGCTGGTGTCACATTCCGTGCAGCTATCTCGTCTTACCGCTCAGGGGAGTATTCACGAGCCTACGGCGGTGGCATGCACGTTTTCGTGGCGGGCGGAACCGGCGTGCTGGGGCGTCGGCTTGTGCCGCGGCTGGTAGGCCGTGGGCACAAGGTGACGGCAACGACGACGTCCGCGGCCAAATTGGGGCTCTTGAGTTCCGTGGGTGCGCATGGGGTCGTGATGGACGGCCTGGATGGGACATCCGTGGGCGAGGCGGTAGGGCGGGCCCAGCCGGACGTGATCGTTCATCAGATGACCGCCATGGCCGGCAAGCCCGACATCAAGCACATGGACCGCTGGTTCGCCGTTACCAACCGGCTGCGAACCGAGGGGACGGATCATCTTCTGGCGGCCGCGGAAGCATTGGGGCTGGAGCACTTCGTCGCGCAGGGGTACGCGAATTGGAACGGAATTCGCGAGGGCAGCTGGGTGAAAACCGAGGAGGACCCGACCGATCCGATGTTGGGGACCTCCGCGGCTTCGGGGATGGCTGCGATCCGCCACGCCGAGGATGCTGTCGTGGCAGCCGGCGGCGCGGTCCTGCGCTACGGCGGGCTGTACGGCCCTGGTGCGACCGATGACCACGTCGAGTTGATTCGCAAGCGGCTGTTTCCGTTGGTGGGCAGCGGTGGGGGTTACAGCTCATGGGTGCACTTGGACGACGCGGTGAGTGCCACGGTCCTGGCAGTGGAGTTGAGGGTCCGGGGCGTGTTCAACATCGTCGACGACGATCCGGCCCCGGCGAGCGACTGGCTGCCGTACTTGGCGCAGTGCGCGGGCATGAAGCGGCCGATGCGGGTACCGGTGTGGTTGGCCCGGTTGCTGGCCGGACCGGTGGCAGTCGCGATGATGACCGAGGGACGCGGTTTCTCCAACCGCAAGGCGAAGCGTGACCTTGGCTGGGAACTCCGCTACCCGTCATGGCGACAGGGATTCCAAGAGGACTTGTAGTGGTCCGCACAGCGCGTTTCGAGGCACTGCCCGACGCCGAGACTCGGCAGTCGGCTTGCATCGGGCAAGGGCGTGACCCTCGTCGCCGGGTCAATTGCCGTTGCGGCGCCGAGGTTTCGTGGCGGCCGACTGGATGGTCTGTGGCTGCGCCAACCGGTCCGGCATCACAACCCCAAGTGGCAATGCGGCCACAAAGGCGGACGCTTGGGAACCGTACATGCGCCGCAGCAAGACTCTTTCCTGAGGACCAAGTCGGTCGATCACCTGCCTCGTGTTCGACAGTTCGTCGACGCTGCCGGAGGTCGCGGTGGCCAGCAGTCCGTAGCGGGTGCTCTGCGCTTGGCCGTTCACCCACGGGTTCGTGTCGGTGGATGTGCCCGAGCTCGGTCGACGGCCCCGGCGTCGGCTGCGCATGCTGTCGGTGTCATCCGGCCGCGACGCCGGCTCAGGCGCAGGCGGGCCGTACAGCAACGTGGCGCGCTTCTCGGTAACGCCCTTGTCGGGTATCAGCCACCGGGCGAGGATCGACGAGAAGAAGTCGCTTCCGGATACGCGGGACATGGCCCAGGTGACCGAATAGGCGCCGTCGTGTCGATAGTGGTCCCATTCACTTGAGGAATCCACCGGCCCGACCTGATCCCAGGTGATGCCGGAACCGCCTTCGCGGCGAGCCTGGGCGACCAGTTCGACGATGCTCGGGTCATAGGCAACCCGTACCGCTTCCGCGAGTTCTTCGGCGGTCGAGGGGCGGGCCGGGCCGTTCTCGGTGAGCTGCAGTCCCACGGAGAGCCCGGGCAGCCGCCGACCGATCTCGGTGGCTATTCCCTCGGCGTTGCCTCGGCTCCGGCCACGGCCTCCCGGCGATGAGAACGTCAACGCGATTCGGGCGCGTAGGTGCAGCGGGAGCCGCCCGGATCCCTCCGAACCCCGGTCGGCGAACAGTGCCTCGAAGACCCCGGCATCCGCAGCCCACCGGGGCATTGCCTCCACCACCGTGCCGCCCTTGATCGCGACCGCGTCCAACGTCACGGCAGCCGCGGCGAGTTCGACATTGGAGCCAAGCGCGGAGCCACTCGTCCAATTGTTCCGGGCCGATGCCCAGGTGCTCGTCGGAGACGGTCTCCAGCACGATGGTGTACTGGTTCGACAGCGCGAATCCGAGCAGCGCGTATGGACGCAGATAGGCGTCGTAGGCCTCGTACAGCTTGGACGTGCCCACCAGCCCCGGGAGCTTGCACGTTCCGATCAGTGTGACGCCCGGAGGTCCCGAGTTGCCGGGGGAGACGGGGTTCACGCGGCTGCGATCCGTCGGCGCGGAACGCTTCTTCTGGGTCACCGGCATAGATGGACCTCCGGCCCACGGGGGGCAGGCTGCTTGGCAGTCATCGGATGCCCCTCTCGATACTCTCCCCAGCGAGCCTCAGCTCCCGGGCGATCTTGGCGACCTGCCGTGGGGCCGACTCAGGGGACGGCCGCTCACCGAGCCGCCACGGTTCGTGCCACGGAACCGCCCACACGTGAGGCAGGCCGCCAGCCAACAGATGCAGCCACTGCCTGAGTTGGCCCGGCAACCTTCCCGGCGCGTCCGCCACAGCCACAAGGCCGAGCAGCCGCACCGGGCCCACCGCTCCGGACGCCCATTGCCGTGCCGCGCTTTGGGCGGATTGCAACCCAGCGGCGTGAGTGCGGGCGACGAGGACGACTCCGGGGCGGACTCCTTCGGGATACCTCGGCCATCCGCCGCGTCCCGCATCGGCACCGCCAATCGCCGCGGCCAACGTCGTCGACCCGGCTCCGCCGTGGCACGGAACCCACCACCAGCGCGGGATGGCCCGTGACGGGTCAGGTTCCCAGGTTGGGAGACCACCGCTCGGGGTCGGGCCCACGAGTCCGCGCACCGGAACGACGGGCGAGCGATTCACCGGTCGGGTTCGCAGGGGAGCCTGAACCTGTTCGGGCGGTGCTTGTTTGGACGCCACCCAAGGGTTTTGCGGGGTCGGCGGTTTCCTAGCCACGAGGCCCCACCCGCGCACTCATGAGGACTCCCGGGCGGTTGAACAACGGTGCGATTGTGAGGCTACGGACAGCGGGTCGGATGTGCCAGCCGCAACGCGCGAGGCTGTGTGCGGCACGGGGATACTCGGAAGCAACTCCCAAATCGGCCCTTGTCGGCGCAGGAACATCCGCGCGGCCAGAACACCGCCCGAGCTGTCGGGGTCCCCGGATGCGCCGGTGGTGAGGGTGACCAGGCCGAAGACGAACCGAGGACGACAGATTCGTGCCGCTCGTCCCCGGCTTCGGTCGGTTCTTGACCACGGCGGTGCGGCCAGGAGGGGAACCGGCCGCACCGCCGTGGTCAGTACTGGGAGCCCATCCCCATCTCCTTGGGAGGGCCGGACGGGACGGGCGGCGGCTGCTGAAGTGGTCGTCCGCCTGTGTCCTCCGCTACGGCGTCTACTTCGCTCGCGTCCAGCCGGTAGGCGGGGTGGTCCCACATCTCCGGAGGGGACGGTGTCATCGGCAGTGGCTCCAGCTCTCGCGTGGCATGTCCTTCCCGCGGGTCGCACAGTGCGAACGGGCCGAACTCCGGGTCCATCAGTACCCGCATATGCGGATCGGCGTGGTGCAGCCAAAACGTGGACATGCCCAAGGCTGCGTCCACGCGTAGGTACTCGAACGCCCGCCACATCGCGCTCAATCGCACCAACGCCTCGGGATGCCGCCACCATTCAGGGCACCAGACCGCCGTTGCCCGGTTGAGCCGTCGGCACAGGATCTGCCCGATGTACTCCGTCACGAAGCTGTCGAGCGATGAGAAGATCAGCTCGACTTCCGCGTCCGCATCCCCGTTGGCGGGACCGGAAGCGTTCGGGTCGTCGGCGACGGTACTCAAGCCGCTTTCCTCAGGGTCTCTGGTATGTCCGCCAGAGGCCCCAACGGACCTCCGGCGCCGCCTGGTTCGAAATACGCGAGGGATGCGCGGATCTCCTCCGCGTACGGTCCCTCCCACCACGGCAGCGGACGCACGAGCGTCGGCCGCGTGCCGCTGTACTGCACCAACGCCCGCCCCCGCGGCATCGACGCCAAATCCGGCACATCCAGCACCGGCTCACTCCGCGACCCAGTCGAAACGTTCTTGTCCCAGAACTCGTGCACCTTGTGGGTGGTGGACGTCGTTTCCGGTTCGAAGAGGCCGGAGGATGTGGAAAGGTCGCCCAAGAACTTGGTGTCCGAGACGCCGCCGCCGTAGACGCGGACGTTCGCTGCACCCCACAGCTTCGCCATGCCGGTGTCGCCCCAAGCCGCAGTGCCCTGGGCCCACGATTGGAGGATCGTCATCATCACGATCCCGCGTGAGCCGAAGTGCGAGTACTTGTCCGGCAGGGCTTTCCAGGGACAGACGTTCGCCGCCTCGTCGAGAACGAACAGCATCGGCGTTTCGAGACGGCCGCCGGGCGACACGATCCCCTCGTTCTCGGCCGCCTCGGCCAGTGCCGCGGTGAGTGCCAGCACCAGCGGCGCGGCCATCTTGTTCGTCTCCTCGGAGAGGAGGTAAATCGTGTCGGCGCCTTCCTTGACGAACGACAGGTAGTCGAAGTGCGGCCGACTCGGGTTGGTGCCGGGCGTGACCCACTCGGCTACGCCAGGCGCGGTCAGGAACGACATGATCTGTGCCGCAGTCCCGTACACGCCCGCGCGCTGGCGGTCGGGAGCGGTGATGACGTTCTCCACGGCGTCCGCGGACATGTCGTGGCCGAACGCGCGCAGGATCCGCTCGGGTGTGTCGTCGGTGGGCCGGGTCAGCCACGTGTAGACCCGGGTGATCGGCAGGTCATCGAGGGACGCGGCGAGCAGCATGTTGCTGATCAGGTCTTCTGCGGCGGGCTCGAAGTACGCGTCGCTACGGGCGTGGTCGGGCCGGTTGATGGACGAGAAGCGGCCTGTCATCTTGACTGCGCGGACGATGTTGTCGCCGACGTAGGACAGCGGGTTCCAATACCAGCTGGCCGGTTCACCGGCCTGCAACTGCGGATCGAACACCCATACGCGGCCGCGCCGCATTCGGGACAGCCGGGTTGCGTCCACGACGTCACGCTTGTTGGAGGTCACGACCGTCGGCCCCGGGGCCGCCACGATGTTGGGGATCGCCCGGGTGACCGTCTTGCCCGTACGCGGTCCCCAGATGTCGACGTGCATGTCTTCCCAGGTGCCCCACAGGGTGATGCTGCCGCGAACCATGCGACCGATTTGCACACCAGGCGGGTCGATGCCTGGCAGGTTCAACCGACGCGCCGTGGCTGACGCGCCCTTGGTCGTGATGGCTGCTACCTCACGCTTCTGCGCGAGGTACGGAGCCGCGCGGTCCACGATGACCTCGCGGCGGCGCTTGGTGACGACTGCCGCGGCGATGACCCCGGCAACCGCGGCGACCGCCACAGAGATGATCACGACCGCGGCAGTCGCGGTCGCACCGGGCCAGTTGTATTTGCCGAGCGCCAGCAGCACGACTGTCACTGGCGGAACACCCGGAGGGTTCTTCTGGTGCTCGTCGGTGCCTAGCCAAGCGCCGGCCCAGGTGACCGCGCAGCCGAGGAACAGCAACCCGACGACCATGGCCAGGGCCTGCATCTCCGCGTGCGGGTTCGGCCCCCGCTTTTTGGTGGTCGCACTCACCGGCGGCCCCCCTCGATCCTTCGTCGGCTCTGCCGCCGGCATGCGGGCAGGTCACGTGCGGCCGTCAGCCCCCCGTTCGGCTCCCGTCGGCCGATGGACGCCGGTCTTCCGAGCGCAGGGAGCCACGGATCGATGGGGAAGCGGGCCGCCGGCTTCGGCTCGTCGTGAATCACCTGTTCCTCACATGTTCGGCGCCTAGTGGGGACCGTGATCGACTCGACGTGTCTGGATATGGAGACCTCGAATTCACGGCCGGGGGCATGCCCGGGCGTCGGTCCGGAGCAGCGAAGGACGGAGCCGGCGAGCAGGACCGCGAACGGCGTCGTCAATGAAACGGCAAGAACAAGAATCACGCAATACGCGCTGTTCGTAATGCGCGAGGCCGGGGTCGGCATCGTGAGGATACTCAGTCGGCGTGTGCGGACGTCGACTCGAAATCTGCCGTGCGGAGCAGACCAGATCGCGCGATGCCGTGGACGAGAATGGATGGATTTTCACTCGAGAGCTCATATCGCTCGTCGAGAGGGCGGCAATGTGTACGCGTCTATAAGACGAAAGAAAAGACTAAGAGGTGTTCGGATTGTGCTCGCGGCGGCGATGCGGGGAGCGGAGGCGACGCGCCGCCACGACGGCGCGCGTTGGACCGTCCTGCGGTGGCAGCCCAACGTGAGGGAAGACGTTCGCCTCCGTGGACACCGCACCGCCGGGCTGCGCAAGTGGTCCTAGCAGTCGCCGTTGTCCATGTGCAGCAGGTTGGCGGCCGTTTTTGCGCAGGCCACGACGGGAGCGGACGTGCGGGATGCCGTTCACCAGCAGCTCGTGACCCCGACCGGTGTGCTCGACGAGGGCTCGCCCCCGGCGTGTACGAGGCATGTCGCTGGTTGAGGTAGTCGATGCCACTGGGTGTGGTAGGCGTACCGGCCGCTCAACAACTTGTTGCGGTAGTCACGCAGGTGCTGCTCGAACGACCAAGCACGTGGACCGGACGGGCCACGGTGGATCTCCCACTCGAGGACCTGGCCGCGAGCGCCGTTCTCGGCGCCGAAGGTGCCCTGCCTGTGGGGGGGGCGAGTCCTCGCCAGGTCCTCAGCATCGCTTTGACGGACAGTCCCTCGTACCCGAGTACATTCAGGCCGCCTGAGCCCCCGAACAACTGCAGGTAGTTCCGGAAGTCCGTGGGGAGACGCGCGCCGACTGCGGCTTCGCGTTCGGCCACCTCGGCCGGATCCGCTGCACCGCCCCATGCAATCAACGACTTGTGGGCGGGCCGGCGTGGGCGGCGAGTCAGCCGAGATGTCGGATACCAGGGCGGCCAATCGCGTGGTCCATCCGTCCGGTTCGTGGGCCGGGTGGTCGCGGAGAAAACGAACAACATGGATGTTCTGCCTGGATTCAGCGATGCGATCGCCGTCGCACCAGCTCGATTCTTCCGGTGTCCGCCGCGTCCATAGCCTGCGGCATGCCATCGTGGCATGCCGCAGGAGCGACGCCGCTGGCGAAGAGCTGGGTGAGAACGTCGGGTTCATTGGCAATGATTGCCTGAAGCAGGGCTTCATCCTCATGGATTTCCCGATGGTAACCGGGGCGGATTCCGGTCGGGCCAGGCTTTGCCCGACGACTTGACCACCCGGCCGCCCGTCGCACCGACCGGATTCCGCTGCCATGGCCAAGTCGATGGAGCCGTCGAGGTTCGCCATCGCGCCGGCTCGTGCCCTGGTGGGCCTGGCTCTGCTGAGGACGCGTTGCACGCCTCGCCGCTGGACACGGAGCGCGGCCGGAGGCCGGTGGAACACCTGCTTCATGTCGCCGACTTGGTAGACGACCTAACACCGACAATCCCCGCACGCGCGGAGCCGACCAGGCGGGGCCATGGAAGGCCCACATCGCGCCCGAGTAATGCCCGCGTCCGCGAGACCGATTCCGCCGCGTACCGGGCGTCTAATGAACACGGGCGAGCAATGGGGCCACTTGCACCGCACACTCTCCCGACCGGGGCACACAGCAGTGTGCCTGAACGCATACACGCACGCATGCGGGTTGCCGTACAAGCACCGTCGTATGTGACGCCCTGCTGGCCGATCCGGTCGACGGGCACCTCGTGCGGTGGTCGTTCCGGGAGCAGTCATCGGCCAGGCTCTTTGCATCGGTTCCGCAGGATCCGATGTCCCCGGTCCAGGTGCCGTGGTCGGCCGGGCGGATGACGGAGCGAGGTGATTCACGGAGTCGGACATCGGGTTCCGGACCAATTCGCGATCTTCGCGCTATGGAGCCGCTCGTACAGAAGTCTGGAGAGAGGAAGACCTTGCGCCCATGAGTGCCATTAATCCCGACAGCGAGGGTCATGCGATGGATCCGCGATGGCAGCGTTCACGACGAAGAGCAGACCCGCACGTGGGTCGAGGCAGGGGAGAGCGAGTGGAAGTCACACGGCTTCCGGTTTGTTTGCCGCGGAGGTCCGGTTCACCGGTGAACTGGCTGGGTTCACCGGCTTCTCGGTACCCAAGTTCTTGCCGGAGGTGCGGCCGCCGTACGGTTCTGCTTCGAACAGCGAGGGCTCGAGCGGATCGTCAGCATCACTCAAGTAGGCAACGGTGCCTCCGAACGCATCACGACCAAACTGGGAATGCGTCAGGTCCGTGAGACTGTAAATCCCACCTGCGGTCGGCGGGTACGAGTGTTTGAGTTGTCGTTTGGTCAGTTCGGTACAGCCGCTCGTTGACGGTGCGACCGAGGATGGCGGCGCTTTCAGCGGACTGCGAGCTGTTGTTCTCATTCCGCCTTCCTGAAATGCCCGCAGAAGTGAGCCCGTTGCGCCTACCGAGTGCCGCAGCGAGTGACGACGGGCGGTCCGGCGGCCAATCGAACGTGGGTTGCGCCTCGACACCGTGTCTCACCGACTTGCGGTGCCGCGGAGTGGAGCTGTCGTCCCGAGGCGGTGGGATGCGGAGGTGTTGTCTCCAGGCCCCGAGAGGAGTTCACGCTGATGACGCAGTGGGTTGAGGTCACCCAAGGCAGGTATCGGGAGTACATCGGTGAAGCGCTCGACGCTGACGTGATTGGCGAAGCCGGTGTCGGGAGCGACGGTGCCCTGGGGACTGCAGACGAAGGCGAGTTCGACGACGGGTGGGAGGAGGAACCTATACCGGTCCGTACAGTTGGCGTGCTGGGCGGGCAGCCCGAAGTGGTGTCTGTCGCGCGTGGGAACCTCTGCCCGGTCGTGGACATGACCGCCGCGTTCCGGGGGTGGGTGGCCGGCGATCACGCGGCCGCAGCCAGGGCGGAGGATCTGGCATTCTTCGTCGAGCGGTTGGACCTCCCCTACGCGGACCTTGCCGCCGAGTGGGACGCATACGTCGCACACGAGGCGGGTGTTCGCGCTCGTTGCGAGGCTCGGCGGAAGGACGTTCTGGAGGCGTTCGACCGTGAGCTGGCGGGTTTCGCGCCCGCCGATCTGCTTCGGGCGGTGCAACGGGATGTGGCACGGTGGCTGCCCGACGCGGTTCGCCGGGCCCACGGCGGCCCCGGCGATCTCGAGCCCACGGCCGAGGACCGCCTGCTCGCGGCCATCTTCGGCACCGGCGAGCCGGAACCCTCGGTCTGGGACCGGGCACGTGAGCGCCTGTATTTCGCAGAGCGGGCCGCGGCCGAACGCGTCTACCTACGTTGGAATGCCGACACGGCCCAAGCCGAGGACCATGCAGGTCTCCGCCGTGCCGCCGCTGAGCGCGTGCGGCGGGACCGCCCGGCGATCGAACAGCGTTGCCGCGACGTGTGGGGTGTGGCCCTGCCGGAGTCGGTCTTCCGGTTCTGGGAATTCCTCCTCGCGCTCGGCCCGGCCGCCCGCACCGCGTTCGACAAGGACCTGGGCCTTTACGCGTGCGGGATCATGGCCGTCTTCGACGACCCGGCATGGCAGCCGGCCGACGGCTCGGACCCGCGCATGCACTGGCGCTACTACTGGGACCCCCCGGAGTTCGTCACCTTCCTCAACGGCCCGTACCCCGGCGAACACTACGGCCTGTGGTTCGACGACGGGCACACGTGCGCGGGAGTGCTCGGCCACAGCCCCAAGGACAACTCCGACTTCGGGTTCCCCGACGGGGGCACACCCCTTGAGGTGATCCGAGCGCAAATCGAGAGCTTCCTCCTGGACTACAACGAAGACGACTGCGACGGAGACCGTGTACCCGCCCGTTACCGGGTGCGGCTGCTGCGGGAGACGCTGATGCGCTACGAGACGGGCGACCGTCCCGAGCAGGGCCACGACTACGACCCGCGGCGCTCACGCGGCGACGACTGGTATCGCACTGTGGATCCGGCCCGCGTCACCACGCTCGACGGAGCGGGAGCACTCGTCACCGGGGCGACCGCTCTTGACCGGGGGCATCAACGTAGGGGTGAGGACCGTACACTGACCGATCAAATCCGCGAAGCACTCGCCGCCGACCCGGCGGCCCTGCACCGGCTGGTCACGAATGCGAAGGACCGGTGCCGCACGGGTGACCCGGCCGAGGCATTGGCCCTGGGCCGGGACCTGCACTTCATCAGCGACGACGACAGTCTCCCTCGCCGTGCCCGCATCTCCGAACGCGAACGCGCTGCCGCCGAACTCCTCGCGATGGCCTACCAGACCCTGGGCCGCGACAACCTCGCCGACCTGGCCGAACTCGACCTGCGCGAACGGAAGATCCCCTGGGCCACACCGGACTGAACGCAAGCAAGATTGCGCATGCGCACCCGTTGCCCGGTTGCGTACTCCCGCGGTTCCGCAACCCCAGCAACTCTCGAGCTTCCGGCGCGAGTCCCATGCAACTCAGCGCGCCAGGCCGAAACTCGGCACGGTGACCGCGCCGGATTCGGCGACAACCTCCGGAGAACCAGGTGTCCATATCATGCGCCTGACACTGTCCCGCAGCGCGAAATGTCACATTTCCAGCCACCCGCTCGTCTCAACAGAGAACAGCGGATGCTTCCGCGACGCGGGCATCGTGCGCGCCCTTCCACGGCCTGGCGGTATTGACCCGTAGCAACTTCGAGGAGTGACCTTTGCGTAAGTGGAAAATGGGCGTGGCCGCAGCGACAACGGGGCTGGCTATGGTCGGTCTTGGCGTAGGCGCAGGCACGCCTGCGTACGCTGACGATGACTGTCGTACCAGCCACAAGAACCTCAGTTTGCCCAACAAGCCAGACATCAGTTTCACCATCCAACTGTGCATCACGAATCGGCCGGCCGGCGCCCACGAGGCGTTCGCGAAAGTGACGTGGGGATCGTGGGACGGAGTTGACAGCCGAGCCCGATTCGACAAGGTGACCGTGCAGGTCCGCGCCGAGAAGTACGACGTGTCCAAGGCTTCGGCGACTGGCAACTTGACCGCCCGTATGAACGCCGACGACGACGGTGGCTGGCTCGGGAGCGCGTACTCCACCCTGAATTCGCCAGGGGGCTGGAGTGCGGATGCGACCGTCACCTACAACGTCAACGACGACGGCAAAGGCGACATGACCTGGGACGTCTACGGATCCCCGGTCATCTCGTAGCCCGGCAGCGCGGCGGACTGCTCGATCCTGAAAAAGGCTGGCGAGCGACCCGCCGCGCTGTCGCCAAACGCACTGCCGCGTAACGTTGTGACACCCAACCTCCGTGGTCCCGGACGGCCGTTGAACTGGCGCCGCCGGTTCTCTGAGCCGGCCCACCCGCCGATGATCACCCCTCCAGACAGTCACAAGCGAGAGCCTTCCCATCGCGGGCATGGGACCTTCCGAGTCCGGTTCGACCTTGCCTGCCGCAGTTCGTAGCGGCCGGTCGCCGGTGCGGTAGGCGAGTTGAGCGGCCCTGGTGCGACGCGATTGCGTCCGCTCGGCACTGGGTGTGCCTGCTGACCCGGCACCGCATTTGCCACCTGCCGGTGCCTCCCGGGGGCCGCTGTCGCTAACGGAATGGGCGCGCTCACCCGTGACGTTCCGACCGCCCTACCCCTGCATCCCGGAAGCGAAGCCCTCCCAGCATGTCTGCCACCACACGGCGGCGTGGGCCCTTGGCTCGTCGTCGAACCTGGGCTTGCCCTCATCACTCTGCCGATCGGCACAGTCGCTGTCATTGTTGTCACCATGGCCAAGGCCGGATTCTTGGTGACTGTGGCCGCCGGTTCGGGACGGCCTGCGTTGCCGCCGCCGCGGCTCTGCTGATCCGGCGGCACCGTCGACGACCGGCTATCGACCGGGCCGCCCGCCTCCTCGCCGACGCACGACACGTCCCACGGCTCACCACCCGCAGTGCCACAACCGAGGCTGCGCGTCTCGGCGTCCGAGCCAACACTCCCGGCATCTACATCGGCCGCACCGTGCGCGGTGGCCGGGCCCTGTGGGGGTCGTGGGAGGAAATGCACATGGACATATGGGGTCCACGCTCCTCGGTCCCGCGCGTCGCGGTCACCCCGCCGAAAAGTTGTTGCAGAAGGCCGGTCGAGGGCATCTCTCTTGTACGGGTGGGGTGTTACATATCGAGCCGGTGTGGGTGGGGACATGCACAGGGCTACGGATGGACCGGTTTCTGCGGTTGGTGAAGGCGGTTCGGGAGCGTGACCCGGACGGGCCGCGACGGGGGCGTCCGTGGTGGCTGCCTTTGGACCGGCGGGTGTTGCTGGTCGCGGTCTACCCGGATGCGGCGGCCGAGCGGCTGTGGATCGCGGACGGCGCGCTGGTCCCGGTCCGCGACCGCACCGTCGCCGCGTCCTCACGCAACTACCGCTTCTCCGCGAACGCGCAGGTCATCTTGGACGCCGACACGTGGCTCGTCGTCGCAACGGGGCGCCCGGTACCCGGCAACACCGCCGACCACCACGCAACCACGCCCCCGACCGGCCTTCTGCGACAACTTTTTTGGCACACAGCTGTACATCTGTTCGATTCCCAAGCGTGTGTGCGACACGGTAAATCTACTTACGCTGTTCATTTCGGTCGGACGCGCCCTTCAGCAACGTGACACGTCATTACCCGCACACCGCCGACGGTACGGTCCCTGCCCGAGTATCCGTGGTGAATCACGTACCTTGCCCTTGGCCCGCGGTTCACGGGTGCTGGTTCCACATCAGATCGTGCAGCGGTACTACGGGTCAGAATCCCGTGCGCCCCGGGGCGTGGATGACGTCGTAGCGTGCAGCCGGCGCGGCTGCACTGCGGCGGACCAAGGCGGCATCCGGCGCAGGCGGCGGGGTGAGTGGGCCGATCCGCGGCACGACCGCGGTCCGCTGGAGGGGTATGAACCCGATGGCCGCGGCGGTCGTATCGACGAATCGGGGCAGATTCGGGGGAGACGGGCCGAAGTTTGGCGAGGCGGGAACCCGCAGGGCCCTACCGTGCCGGGATGTGTTGCCGCAGGCGCCGGCTATCGCCAACGTCTGGGGGTCGGTGAAGACCGGCCGCTCCATCTCCAAGGCGTTGCCGGCGGCGCCCTTCAGCTCGGTTCTGACATAGCGTGCGAAGTGCTGCATCCGCAGGACCCGCGTCCTCCGGATAATCGTCTTTTCCAGGCTCTTGGAAGCGTTCCTGGCCCAGTCGATGTCGCCCATGACGCGGCCCAGTCGGAAGCCGGGGTTGAGCTCGCCGCCCGGGAAGTCTCGCGAGCTGTAATGGGTGTAGTGCGGGCCAAAGAATGCACCCGGTTGGGTTCCCCGGACGTCAGCCCACTCGAGGTGCAACGCGGTCGACATCTCGCGGAGAATCCACGCCAGGTCCATGATCTGATGCGAACGCACTTCCAGCGGCCGAGGGCCGTTGAGTCGGTACTGCGGAAGCAGGCCCATCTCGCCCCGGTCGAACGCGTCCAGGATCTCGTTGCGTTCGTCCGGGGGCATCTTGTAGATCGGATTACCGTGTTCGTATTCGCGTACCAAGGCGTTGCGCTGTTCCTCGGATTCGGCGGTGTCCACCGCCCGCTGAAGCTTTCGGCGGTCGAACGCGTCGAGCATGCGCACGCGTTCTTCGCGGCTTCGGGCGGCCGTCATTCTGGCCGCGGTCTTGCGCCGGTCGTCCTCCTCGATGAGCTGGAGGTATTCATCCACGGACAGGGTGCGGACGAGCCGGGTGAGCCAGTTGGTGTGCCCGTCCTTCGTCATCGTCTCCGTTTTGGCCATGACGAAGGTCCGTCCGTTCGGTCCCACGCGCTCCCAGTAAGTGACGCTCATGGAGGGCCGGTTCTCTCGGGGCGTCAGGTGTTTGAGGGCACGCATGACCGCGAGCGTCGCTTCGTACCGCGCCGCGCGCCGCGCCATGACGCGGGTTTCCCAGGCATTGCGCTCTTGGCTGTTCAGCCAGGCGTGTCCGATGAGTTGTGCAGTGGGAACTCCCGGCGCCCGCATGCGATGCCTACGCGACCAGATATCCGGCTGCGTGATCTGTGGCCGACGGGACCTTGTCGCACGGCTCGCCTGGATGGGCTTCAGCCGCTTTGATCCACTCCGGAGGCGTCCCATGAGTTAGTTCCATTCCGATTGGTCCAGCCGACGCCAAGTTGCCGCGGCGCGTGCCGAACATCCTCCCGCTGCCAGCGGTCAGGTGCATGGGCCCGATGCGGTGATCGCATGTCGACAAGCCTTCTGTGTCGCAGATGAGTTCGAATGCTGACGGCGGTGTTGGGCCGGTTCGGCAGTGTTCGGTCGGTGCGTCAGAGGGCGTCCGTGGACCACCGCCAGGTGCGGTCGGCGTCCGGTGCAAACCATGGCGAGGGCGATTGCGGTGTAATGCCGTTCCGTGCCGGCAGCCTCCACGAGTTATCCTCAGGTCGAATCGCGCGAACTCGGCGAGACTTGGCCTTAGAGCGTGTCTTACGTGGTGAGTTTGGTGAGTTTCTTGTAGCAGGTCAGGGCTGCTGCGAGGCCGAGGAAGGCGAGGAAGTGGCTGCCCTTACGTTCGTACCGGACGGTGAGGCGGCGGTAGCCGAGCAGCCAGGCGATGGTGCGTTCGATCTTCCAGCGGTGCCGCCCGAGGCGCTCGGAGGACTCGATGCCGGGACGTGCGATGCGGACGGCGATGCCGCGTTCGCGCAGCCAGACGCGGTTGTCTGCGGAGTGGTACGCCTTGTCGGCGCGGAGCTTGCCGGGCCGCCTGCGACGAGGTCCGCGGCGGGACCGCACGGCGGGTATGCCGCGCACCAGGGGTTTGAGGGCCAGGACGTCGTTGGTGTTCGCCGCGGACACTCCGACCACGACGGGGATGCCCTGGGCGTCAGACAGGACGTGCAGCTTGCTGCCGGGTTTGCCGCGGTCGACCGGGTTCGGCCCGGTCAACGCACCCCCCTTTTCGCCCGCACCGACGCGGCGTCCACGATTGCCGAGGCCCAGTCGAGCCCGCCGCGGGCGCCCAGTTCATCGAGTACGGCGCGGTGCAGCAGCCGCCACAGCCCGGCCTCGGTCCACACCGTGAACCGGCGGTGCGCGGTGGCCGGCGACACCCCGAAGGACGGCGGAACGTGACGCCAGGCGCACCCGCTGGTCAGCACGAACACCACTGCGGCGAACACCGCCCGCTCGTCCGCCGGCGCGGTCCCACCGCCCTGCGGACGCCGCACGAAGACGGGCAGCAATGGCCGCACCAGATCCCATAGTTCGTCCGGAACAAGCCTCAACGACAGATTGACACCCACAAAGAGCCATCATGCCGCAGCTCACGAACCGACCACGTGAGACATGGCCTTAGTACTCCAGCCGCACTTCGTGATGGCCCCGGGAACCGGTGCGGCCCACCGCGTGATCTTGGTGAGTTGTGTGGAAACAACAAGATGTGGTGGTGGCCGTGGGCCACAGATTTAGACGTTGATCGCGGGGCGACGCTGCTCGACACGGTGACTTCCCGGAAGACGGGGCGGTTCTTCCGGGTCGAAACGTGCCGGACCGCAGGCGAGTTCGTGGCCGGGCTGCTGTCCGGGATCGAACGCAAGACGTGCTGGCAGCTGGCCGAACAGCACGAACTGGATCGAGTTCGCGTGCCATTCGGCGGCCTGATGCCGACGTCGCGAGGCCAACGGCACCACTACTCGCCCCGCAGCCGACGCGTGAGGGCGTTGTCCATGTCGGACTTGCCGGTGTCGACCGCGGTCTCCAACCCGTCCAAGCGTCGCGCGGACCCGGGTGACGATCTCGTGCAGCACTTCGCGCTCGACCTGGCCGAGCTGACGGTCCCGCAGCCGCGACGCAGGCAGTCAACAGGTCCCAGGAACTCGATCGACCGGTCCAGCCGCTTGACCACCCACGCCGCCGGGTAGCCGCTGCTCTCGAAGTCCTCCACGGCCCGTCGGTCGCACCCGGCCCAAGCGTGGTTGACCTGGTGGGCCCGTGTCGTCCGCCATCGCCTTGAACGCCACGTTCGGGCGGTTCAACAACCCCGTGGTGACCTCGGCCGCCGCCTTCCGGTCCCGCGCCGGCCTTTCGACGACAGGGACTTGGTCGTCGGTCGCCACCTTCTCGACCACCCGCCGGGCGCTTGAGGGAGTCCGCCGTCACCGTCGCGGCGACCTCCTCGTCCCGGGCCAGCGCGTCGATCGCGGTGACCTTCTCCTGTGGCGTCACCGGCGTCTCCACCTGCTGGCCGACACGCCGCTTGGCCTCGTCCGGCGTCCAGCACCTCCGCTCCTTCGACGGGTTCCACGATCGACGCAAGAATCCGATGGACCGTGTGGGACACCTCCGGCCTGCGGTGCTCCGTCGGCCACTTCACCGCGGTCGTTCACATCGCCCGCAGCGCCGACAACGCCGCCCCGATGTCGAAGCCGAGCCGCAGCAGCGACGTGTCGACCACAATTCCGCCCCACCGCGGCCTGCGAGCCGCCGTGCGGGTGCATCGGCTCGATCTCTAACGCGTCGTACCCGATCGTGGACTGGCCCCTTGTCCGGGTCCCCACAACGTCCGCAGCTCGGCCGCGATCTGCTCTTAGCGCTGCTCGCTGACGTTGCCGACGTCATCTGTCTCCACTACGGACGCAACGGCGGTCTCGTTGACGTTCTTTTCAGGCATGACGACCACGACCCCTCGCGGGCCGGGGCACGACGTTGACCGCGGTGACGAGGCAGGGCTTAGACCGTGTCCTATGTGGCTACGTGGTCGTTGATGTGTCATGGGGAGTTCGGGGTGGGGCTGGATCGTTCCTGACGGGTTGTGGGAGATCGTGGAGCCGTTGCTGCCGCCGGCGAAGGTGCGTCCGC